>NZ_CP139986.1:4500000-4732808 GCF_034424175.1 Kluyvera intermedia | reverse complement strand
GGCGGACTCCACTCGAAAAAAAGTCGATACACATCATCCTCCAGGCAAACCTGCAGGCTACCTCTGACGATCACCCGCCAGCGAAACTGATTACTGTCGGGGATTCATTCAGTTGCTGCAAAAATGCAGCCCGAACAATGCTGTGTATAAGATTAAAAATTCGTGATTTTTGACACACATCGAATAGACCCGATGCAAGCGGGTGACGTGCGAACCGCTATTTAGCGGTTTTCAACGGCCACTTTCAGACGCTCTGCTGAAATGGCACGGTACTTCCCTTATGCGATCCACCGATCGCGATCGGGCCGAGGATCATAGCGTAAACTGCGTCAGAGATCTTCTGTTTCTCACAGATTCTTCCCGATTTATCCACAGGCAGGATCCGGCAAGCGCTAAGTGTAAACGATCCCGATGAAGAGGGGGCACGATTTCCTTCGCATATTGGAAAAATTAATGACGACCGACAAATTTCTGCTTTAATGATCTCATAAAGATCCTGGATGATCCTTGCGCTTTGATGGGTAGGCCGTATAATCCCCCACCCGGCGTGTAACACTCGAATTTCAGTGAGAGACGCTGCCCATTTATCGGGCGAAAAATTGCAGTTGAACGTGATTTTTTACGCGGTAAATAAGGAAAGAGAATTGACTCCGGAGTGTACAATTATTACAATCCGGCCTCTTTAATCACCCATGGCTTCGGCGTCCGTCGTTCGTTTTTCGTTCGGACTTCCAGTAAAGTCATTGAATTTATTCAAGTTTAGGTAGAAATCGCCATGAAACGCACTTTTCAACCGTCTGTACTGAAGCGCAACCGTTCTCACGGCTTCCGTGCTCGTATGGCTAATAAAAATGGTCGTCAGGTTCTGGCACGTCGTCGTGCTAAAGGCCGTTCTCGTCTGACCGTTTCTAAGTAATAAAGCTAACCCTTCGAGTGGTTAAGCTAGCATTTCCTAGGGAGTTACGTTTGTTAACTCCCAATCATTTCACATTCGTCTTCCAGCAGCCACAACGGGCTGGCACGCCGCAAATCACCATCCTCGGCCGCCTGAATTCGCTGGGGCATCCCCGCATCGGTCTTACAGTCGCCAAGAAAAACGTTAAACGCGCACATGAACGCAATCGGATTAAACGTCTGACGCGTGAAAGTTTCCGTTTACGTCAGCATGAACTTCCGCCTATGGATTTCGTGGTGGTGGCGAAGAAGGGGGTTGCCGACCTCGATAACCGTGCTCTCTCGGAAGCGTTGGAAAAATTATGGCGCCGTCACTGTCGCCTTTCTCCCGGCTCCTGATAGGCCTGATTCGGGTCTATCAGCGCCTGATTAGTCCGCTACTCGGGCCGCATTGCCGTTTCACTCCAACCTGTTCTCAATACGGAATTGAGGCATTGCGCAGGTTTGGAGTGATAAAAGGCGGTTGGTTGACAGTGAAACGCGTATTAAAATGCCACCCTTTACACCCTGGTGGTGACGACCCCGTCCCGCCCGGACCATTTGATACCAGAGAACACTAACGATGGATTCGCAACGCAATCTTCTTATCATCGCTTTGTTGTTCGTGTCTTTCATGATCTGGCAAGCTTGGGAGCAGGATAACAATCCTCAACCTCAGCAGCAGACCACGCAGACTACGACCACAGCAGCGGGTAGCGCCGCAGACCAGGGCGTACCGGCCAGTGGCCAAGGGAAACTGATCACGGTTAAAACTGATGTGCTTGAGCTGACCATCAACACCCGCGGTGGTGATGTTGAGCAGGCACTGCTTCCGGCTTACCCGAAAGCGCTGAAGTCTACCGAACCGTTCCAGTTACTGGAAACCACACCACAGTTTATTTATCAGGCACAGAGCGGCTTAACCGGTCGTGATGGCCCGGATAACCCGGCTAACGGCCCGCGTCCGCTGTATAATGTCGATAAAGATGCGTTTGTGCTGGCCGATGGTCAGAACGAAATCGTCATTCCGCTGACATATACCGATAAAGCGGGCAACGTCTTCACCAAAACCTTCACCCTGAAACGTGGTGATTATGCGGTGAACGTTGGCTACAACGTGCAGAACGTTAGCGACAAACCGCTGGAGATCTCCACCTTCGGTCAGTTGAAACAGAGCGCGGCACTGCCAACCGCTCGTGATACTCAGACCGGCGGCCTGTCGACCATGCACACCTTCCGTGGCGCAGCGTATTCAACATCTGATTCGAAATACGAAAAATACAAATTCGATACCATCGTTGATAACGAGAACCTGAACACCAATACCCAGAATGGTTGGGTTGCGATGCTGCAGCAGTACTTCACCACTGCTTGGGTTCCAGAGAATAAAGGTACCAACAACCTCTACACCGCTAACCTCGGTAACGGCGTCGTGGCAATTGGTTACAAATCTCAGCCCGTTCTGGTACAGCCAGGTCAGGCAGACAAGCTGAACAGCACCCTGTGGGTCGGCCCAGCGATTCAGGACAAAATGGCAGCCGTTGCGCCGCACCTGGATCTGACCGTTGACTACGGCTGGTTGTGGTTCATCTCTCAGCCGCTGTTCAAACTGCTGAAATGGATCCATAGCTTCCTGGGTAACTGGGGCTTCTCCATCATCGTTATCACCTTTATCGTTCGTGGCATCATGTACCCGCTGACTAAAGCGCAGTACACCTCCATGGCGAAGATGCGTATGCTGCAGCCGAAGATTCAGGCTATGCGTGAGCGTCTGGGCGATGACAAACAGCGTCAAAGCCAGGAAATGATGGCTCTGTATAAAGCTGAGAAGGTTAACCCGCTGGGTGGCTGCTTCCCGCTGATTATCCAGATGCCAATCTTCCTTGCGCTGTACTACATGCTGAGCGCCTCGGTTGAACTGCGTCATGCGCCGTTTATCCTGTGGATCCACGACTTGTCTGCACAAGACCCGTACTACATCCTGCCGATCATCATGGGCGCGACGATGTTCTTCATTCAGAAGATGTCTCCGACTACCGTGACCGACCCGATGCAGCAGAAGATCATGACCTTTATGCCGGTCATCTTCACGGTGTTCTTCCTGTGGTTCCCATCAGGCCTGGTGGTTTACTATATCGTCAGCAACCTGGTAACCATTATCCAGCAGCAGCTGATTTACCGTGGTCTGGAAAAACGTGGCCTGCATAGCCGCGAGAAGAAAAAATCCTGATTCGGTATCGTTAAGCGCTAAAATGAAAGGCGGTCGAATGACCGCCTTTTTTATTGCCATAAAGTTGAGACTAACCATGAGCCATAACGACACTATCGTCGCCCAAGCCACCCCACCGGGACGCGGTGGTGTGGGCATTTTGCGAATCTCTGGCCTGAAGGCGCGCGACGTCGCACAGGCGGTACTAGGCAAGTTGCCGAAACCACGCTACGCCGACTATCTGCCATTTAAAGATCAGGACGGTAGCGCGCTGGATCAGGGTATTGCGCTGTGGTTCCCCGGCCCGAACTCTTTCACCGGTGAAGACGTACTAGAGCTTCAAGGCCACGGCGGCCCGGTGATTCTCGATTTGCTGCTCAAACGCATTCTGACACTGCCGGGCGTGCGTATTGCCAACCCCGGCGAGTTTTCCGAACGCGCATTTTTGAACGATAAACTCGATTTAGCCCAAGCCGAAGCGATTGCCGATCTGATCGATGCCAGCTCTGAACAGGCCGCGCGTTCCGCATTGAACTCGCTGCAAGGGGCTTTCTCCAGCCGCGTCAACCATCTTGTGGAAGCACTCACTCACCTGCGAATCTACGTGGAAGCAGCCATCGACTTCCCGGACGAGGAGATCGACTTCCTCTCCGACGGCAAAATCGAAGCCCAGCTTAACGAAGTGATTGCCGATCTCGACGCCGTACGCGCTGAAGCGCGCCAGGGCAGCCTGCTGCGCGAAGGGATGAAAGTGGTGATTGCCGGTCGCCCCAACGCCGGTAAATCGAGCCTGCTGAACGCGCTGGCAGGCCGTGAAGCGGCTATCGTCACCGATATCGCCGGCACCACCCGCGACGTGCTGCGCGAGCATATCCACATCGACGGCATGCCGCTGCACATCATTGATACCGCCGGTCTGCGCGATGCTAACGATGAAGTTGAGCGTATCGGTATTGAGCGCGCCTGGCAGGAAATTGAACAGGCCGACCGTGTGCTGTTTATGGTCGATGGCACGACGACGGACGCCGTTGACCCCGCAGATATCTGGCCCGACTTTATCGAGCGTTTACCGGCAAAATTACCGATTACCGTGGTGCGTAATAAAGCGGATATCACTGGCGAAACGCTGGAATTCAGCGAAGTGAATGGCCACTCACTTGTACGCCTTTCGGCTCGCACCGGTGAAGGTGTAGAGGTACTGCGCAACCATCTTAAGCAGAGCATGGGCTTTGAAACCAACATGGAAGGTGGCTTCCTGGCACGCCGTCGTCACCTCCAGGCGCTGTCAGACGCAGCAGAACACCTGCAACAGGGTAAAGCGCAGCTTCTGGGTGCATGGGCGGGTGAACTGCTGGCAGAGGAGCTGAGGCTGTCTCAGCAGTGCTTAAGCGAGATTACTGGCGAATTCACCTCCGACGATCTGCTGGGACGGATTTTCTCCAGCTTCTGTATCGGTAAATAACGCAGCCGGATGGCAGCTACGCCTTATCCGGCCAACACAATCTGTAGGCCCGGTATGCGTAGCGCCACCGGGCGACACTATTTTTCCTCACAGGAAATCCCAGTTGTCCAAATGGCAACTCGTGCAACCGACTCTCTCCCCGTATGCTTAGCGCCACATTCCTCATGAGGTCGCTATGACACGTTTTTTAATCTGCAGTTTTGCCCTGGTTCTCCTGTACCCCGCCGGTATCGATATGTATTTGGTGGGATTACCTCGTATTGCTGCTGATTTACAGGCCAGCGAAGCGCAATTGCATATCGCGTTTTCTGTCTATCTAGCCGGGATGGCAACCGCCATGCTGTTCGCTGGGCGAATTGCCGACCAGTCGGGGCGCAAACCGGTCGCGATTGTCGGAGCCATCATTTATATCCTCGCCTCCGTCATTTGTTCACAGGCCCAAAGCGGTACACCATTCCTGGTCGGCCGTTTTATTCAAGGGGTTGGCGCTGGCTGCTGTTATGTGGTCGCATTCGCCATATTGCGCGATACGTTGGACGATCGCCGCCGAGCAAAGGTGCTGTCTTTATTAAACGGTATTACCTGTATTGTCCCAGTACTGGCACCGGTAATGGGGCATCTGATTATGCTCAAATACCCATGGCAAAGCCTGTTCTATACGATGATCGGCATGGGTGTGCTTGTTTGCCTGTTATCCGTCTTTATCTTGCGGGAATCGCGTCCAGCAGCACTCTCAACATCGAGCGGAAAGCACCCAGCAACAGAATCGCTGGTGAACCGATTTTTCCTAAGCCGTCTGGCGATTACCACGCTGAGCGTATCGGTGATCCTCACCTTCGTGAATACCTCGCCGGTGTTGTTGATGGAAGTGATGGGCTTTGATCGTGGCGGATACGCCACCACTATGGCGATGACGGCGGGCGTCAGTATGGCCGTCTCTTTCTCCACACCGTTCGCATTGAGTGTGTTTAAACCCCGCACGCTCATGTTGGCCTCACAGGTTTTATTCCTGGCTGCTGGCGTAGTGTTAATCCTCTCAAATACAAACACCATCACCCTGTTTGGGCTGACGTTAATTTGTGCCGGTTTCTCGGTGGGCTTTGGGGTTGCAATGAGTCAGGCGCTGGGGCCATTTTCGCTGCGCGCAGGTGTCGCCAGCTCGGCGTTGGGCATCGCACAGGTTTGCGGGTCGTCACTGTGGATTTGGCTGGCAGCGGTCCTGGGTCTTGACGCGCTGAATATGCTGATCGGGATTCTGATTGGCTGTAGCATAGTGAGCATCCTACTGATTATCATTGTTGCTCCTAACCGGTCCGCGCCAGCTCATGAAGAAGTCCCTCATCAGTCTCGATCTTAATTTACTGCTCTGCCTGCAACTTCTGATGCAGGAGCGCAGCGTGACGAAAACCGCTAAACGGATGAACGTGACGCCATCGGCGGTCAGTAAATCGTTGTCGAAGCTTCGCGCCTGGTTTGACGATCCGCTGTTTGTGAATACGCCGCTAGGGCTCACGCCAACGCCGCAGATGGTGAGCATGGAACAAAGCCTGGCGGAATGGATGCAGATAGGGAATCAGCTACTGGATAAGCCTCACCATGAGACCCCGCGAGGGCTGAAGTTCGACCTGGTGGCCGAGACGCCGCTGGTGATGATTATGTTCAACGCACTATCGCAGCAGATTTACCAGCGCTATCCGCAGGCGACGATCAAAGTGCGCAACTGGGACTACGATTCACTCGATGCCATTATTCGTGGTGAAGTCGATATCGGTTTTACCGGCCGCGAAAGCCACCCGCGATCGCGCGAGCTGCTGAGTCTATTGCCGCTGTCGATAGATTACGAAGTGTTGTTCTCCGATCTTCCCTGCGTCTGGCTGCGCGAGGATCATCCCGCATTACAAGAAGAGTGGAATCTGGATACGTTTTTGCGTTACCCACACATCAGCATCAGTTGGGAGCAAAGCGACACCTGGGCATTAGACGATGTGCTTGGGGAGATGGGGCGAGAGAGGACTATTGCGCTAAGCCTGCCGGGTTTTGAACAGTCATTGTTTATGGCCGCCCAGCCAGAACACACCATGCTGGCAACGGCACCACGTTATTGTCGTTACTATAACCAACTCCACCAGCTACCTTTGGTGGCGCGGCCTCTGCCGTTTGACGCTCAGCAATTGGACAAATTGCTGGTGCCATTTACCCTCCTTTGGCATAAACGAAACAGCCACAACCCTAAAATAGTCTGGCTGCGTGAAACGCTGAAATCCTTATACCTCTCTGTTTCCTGACATATTATTTGTAAAAACAATACATTTCGGTTAGGGGTGAAGTGTAAAAGTCTCGTAATTCCCCTTTTCAATCGCATTTTTAGGCGGTAAAACCTGATCATAACTAGCGTAAATGTTACTCTTCCAATATCCACAGTCCATTAATCACGGAGCGAAAAATGGCGACGCACTTTGCAAGAGGGATCCTTAAGGACGGGCATCTACTGTCTGTCAGGCTATCGTCCACCAGTCACAATATCGCACGCCAGCTGCCGGCTTATCGCCGCACACGCTATCTGGCGTCGCGCGCGCTACTGGCCGAACTGTTGTTTATGCTTTATGGCATCAGCGAACTTCCTGAAATAGTCACTAGATTAGAAGGCAAACCGTTTTTTAAAGACAGTCATCTGCCTGATTTTTCCATCGCCTATGCGGGCAATATTGTTGGCGTAGCGCTAACGACCGAAGGTCAATGCGGTCTGGATATGGAGTTGCTGCGCGCACTGCGCAACACGCCACAGGCGTCAATGATGGAAAACTATCGATTCACCAGCAATGAGCAATTGTGGATTAATAACCAAAGCGATCCGCATGAAGCCCGCGTTCAGCTGGTTGCACTGCGACAGAGCGTGCTCAAAATGAGCGGTGATGTCCATCTTGACTCCCCCAGGACTCTCCAGCTCCTCCCCGGCTCCGGCCGCCTGCGTTCCGCGAATACCGACCAGCTTGAAGTCATCTGTGATGCCGAGGATGTTCTGGTGTGGTCGCTGGCCGCATCCCCCTCAATTGATAAGCTCAAGGTATGGGAATTCGACGGTAAATACGGCTGGCGTAGCCTGCCTGATGCGTTAACACGCGCCCATGAACCCTCAGCGCGCGTGATGAGATTCACCAGCCTACCGGCAGAGAAAGCGCTTATACTCAACTGATTCGGCTGGAATACAGCCTCATGATACAAAGGAGTAATCATGTCTGAAACGTTGAAGGTTGTTACGTTACTGGGAAGCCTGCGTAAAGGTTCGTTTAACGGTATGGTCGCACGTACCCTGCCAAAGATCGCTCCGACGGGTATGAGTATTTCCCCGCTCCCGTCCATTGGCGATATCCCGCTGTATGATGCTGACGTCCAACAAGAAGAGGGATTTCCGCAGAGCGTTGAGGCGCTGGCTGAGCAAATTCGTCAGGCTGACGGTGTGGTCATCGTCACCCCTGAGTACAACTACTCGGTACCGGGTGGCCTGAAGAACGCCATCGACTGGTTGTCTCGTCTGCCCGATCAACCGCTTGCTGGCAAACCGGTGCTGATTCAGACCAGCTCAATGGGCGCAATCGGCGGCGCTCGCTGCCAGTATCATCTGCGTCAGATTCTGGTCTTCCTCGATGCCATGGTGATGAACAAGCCTGAGTTTATGGGCGGCGTTATCCAGAATAAGGTCGACCCGCAGTTAGGTGAAGTGATTGAGCAAGGAACGTTGGATCATCTGACCGGTCAATTGACCGCATTCGGCGAGTATATTCAGCGGGTTAAGGCATAAGAAAAGGTTAATCAAGTAGCCCGGCCAGGCGCAGCGCCGCCGGGATTGGCTCCGAACCGCCCCGGAGTCGGCGTTTCACGCCTCGTCCGGGCTACCTGTCATTATGCGTCAATAAACACAATCTTCAGGACAAACAGCAGTGCGACGATAATCACGCACGGGCTGAGGTCGCGGAAACGACCGGTACCGATTTTCATGATGCAATAGGAGATGAAGCCCAGCGCGATACCTTCGGTGATCGAGAAGCTAAATGGCATCATCACGGCGGTAATAAACGCCGGAACCGCTTCAGTCAGGTCATCCCATTTCACGCGTGACAGGCTTGAGGTCATCAGTACCCCAACGTAAATCAGCGCGCCCGCAGCTGCGTAGCCCGGTACCATTCCCGCCAGCGGTGAGAGGAAAATCACCAACAAGAACAGCAGGCCCACAACTACCGCCGTCAGACCGGTACGTCCACCGACGGAAACACCGGAAGAAGACTCGATATAGGCGGTGACGGAAGACGTACCAATAAAGGAACCGGCAACCGAAGACACGCTGTCCACAAACAGCGCCTGTTTCATGCGTGGGAACTTGCCTTTTTCATCTGCCAGGCCCGCTTTATCGGTCACGCCAATCAGCGTCCCGGAGGAGTCAAACAGGTTAACCAGCATGAAGGAAAAAATAACCCCCGCCAGACCCAAATTAAACGACCCAGCCAGATCAACGTGACCGACCACGGTAGTAATACTCGGTGGTGCAGAAACGATGCCGCTATAGTGCACATCACCCAGCATCCAACCCAACAGGGTCGTCACAACAATAGACACCAGCACCGCGGCGTGAATATTACGCGATGCCAGAATAGCGATGATAAAGAAGCCCAGCACGCCCAACAGAACACTGTGGGATGTCAGGTTACCGATAGAAACCAGGGTATCTTTATTTGCCACGATAACGCCGGCGTTTTTCAGCCCCATCATGCCGATGAACAGGCCGATACCACTGGTGATACCGACACGCAGGCTCACTGGGATATTGGCAATCATCCAGTAGCGTACGCGGAAAATCGTCAACAGCAGCAGACCCACAGCGCCCCAGAAAATAGCGCCCATGCCTACCTGCCACGGCAGACCCATCGCCTGCACCACCACGAACGCGAAGAAGGCGTTCAGACCCATCGCTGGCGCCAGCGCTACCGGCAGGTTGGCGAATACGCCCATCAAGATACTGCCCAGCGCGGCAATCAGACAGGTGGTCACGAACACCGCACTGGTGTCCATGCCAGCCACGCCAAGAATTTGCGGGTTGACGAAAACGATGTAGACCATCGTCAGAAAGGTGGTAAAACCGGCGATCACTTCGGTGCGTGCCGTTGTGCCGTGTTCGCGCAATTTAAACACGCGCTCGAGTATCCCCTGACCTGAGGCCGGAGTGGTGTGTTGTTGACTCATTATCAATTTCCGCAGACAAGGAAGGAAAATTCGTCGCTATCCTATACCAAAATGCGACAATAGGCGCGGTTGTGAGATGTTTTTTTTCATTGATTTTGCTTATACGGCAACGATTGCGTCTCTGAATTCTGCATTACGTAAACGTTAAACTTGTTAAAAAGGAAATGACATGTCCAGAGTTGAAGCGGTATTTTTCGACTGTGATGGCACGCTGGTCGACAGCGAGGTGATCTGTTCACGAGCCTACGTCCATATGTTCCAGACATTTGGCATCACGCTCGATCTGGAAGAGATCTTTAAACGTTTCAAGGGCGTGAAGCTCTACGAGATCATCGACATCATTAACGCTGAGCATGGGACAAACCTGGCAAAAGCAGACTTAGAACCGGTTTATCGCGCCGAGGTTGCACGCCTTTTCGATACGGAACTGGAAGTCATTGCCGGGGCCAATGCGTTGGTTGAGGCCGTTAATATTCCGATGTGCATCGTCTCAAACGGCCCTGTCAGCAAAATGCAGCACTCCCTGGGGAAACTCGGCATGTTGCATCATTTCCCGGAGAAATTATTCAGCGGCTATGATATCCAGCGCTGGAAGCCCGATCCGGCGTTGATGTATCACGCGGCAAAAGCCATGGACGTTAACGTTGCGAACTGCATTCTGGTGGACGACTCTAGCGCGGGTGCACAGTCGGGAATTGATGCGGGGATGGAAGTGTTTTATTTCTGCGCCGATCCGCACAACAAACCGATTGATCATCCGAAGGTGACGACGTTTACCGATTTATCGCAGCTGCCTGCGCTGTGGAAAGCGCGTGGGTGGGATATCGTCGGTTAACGATTGATAATCGGGTAGCCCGGCCAAGCGCAGCGCCGCCGGGAATTTCGCGAAGGTTAGCATCGAGCCGTTCCCGGGGTCGCAATTCGCTCGCCCGGGCTACCGTCGGCGTAGGCCGGATAAGGCGAAGCCGCCATCCGGCAATCTGCACCGTTATTCCTTTGGTTCTTTCCCCGCCAGCAATTTATCCAGCTCATCGCTATTCACGTGACGGAAATCCTGTCCCTTCACGAAGTAGAAGATGTATTCACAGATATTCTGGCAGCGGTCACCGATGCGCTCGATAGAACGGGCGCAGAACAGCGCGGTCAACACGCTTGGGATGGTACGCGGGTCTTCCATCATATAGGTCATCAACTGGCGCACGATGCCCTCATACTCCTGGTCAACTTTCTTGTCTTCGCGGTAAATACGCACCGCTTCGTCCAGATCCATACGCGCAAACGCATCCAGCACATCATGCAGCATCTGCACGGTGTGGCGGCCCAGTGATTCCAGGCTGACCAGCAGCGGCTGATGCTGGTGCGAGAATTTCTCCAGCGCCGTGCTACAGATTTTGTCAGCGACGTCGCCAATACGTTCCAGCTCAGCGATAGTTTTGATAATCGCCATCACCAGTCGCAGATCGCTCGCCGTCGGCTGACGTTTAGCAATAATGCGTACGCAGGCTTCATCAATCGCCACTTCCATCATGTTGACGTGTTTATCGCCTTCAATGACGCGTTTTGCCAGCTCGCTATCCTGGTTGTGCATCGCGGTAATCGCATCAGAAAGCTGCTGCTCTACCATGCCGCCCATGGTCATCACCTGGGTACGGATGCTTTCCAGTTCTGCGTTGAACTGGCCGGAAATATGTTTATTAAGGTTCAGACTGTCCATAACGCGCTCCTGAATCAACCGTAACGGCCGGTGATGTAATCTTCTGTTTGTTTCTTCGCAGGCTTGGTGAACAGATCGTCCGTGTTGCTGAACTCAATCAACTCGCCCAGGTACATGAACGCCGTGTGGTCGGAGCAACGCGCAGCCTGCTGCATGTTGTGGGTCACGATAACCACGGTGTAATCCTCTTTCAGCTCGGTAATCAGCTCTTCGATACGCCCGGTGGAGATTGGGTCTAGCGCTGAACACGGCTCATCCAGCAGCAGGACATCCGGACGGATCGCGATACCGCGAGCAATACACAGACGCTGCTGTTGACCACCAGACAGAGAGTATCCGCTCTGGTGTAGTTTATCCTTGGTTTCATTCCATAATGCGGCTTTGGTCAACGCCCACTGTACGCGCTCGTCCATATCGGTGCGGGACAGTTTTTCAAACAAACGCACGCCAAAAGCGATGTTGTCATAAATGGACATCGGGAACGGCGTTGGCTTCTGGAACACCATCCCCACTTTGGCACGCAGCAGCGCGATATCCTGGGTATTGGTGAGAATATTGTCGCCATCCAGCAGAATTTCGCCTTCCGCACGCTGTTCCGGGTACAGTTCAAACATTTTGTTGAAGGTACGCAGCAGCGTGGATTTACCGCAGCCCGATGGGCCGATAAACGCGGTGACCTGGTTTTTCGCGATATCCAGGTTGATGTTCTTCAGGGCATGGAATTTGCCGTAGTAGAAGTTCAAATCACGAACCTGAATCTTACCCGGAGCAGTATCAACCATACTCATTTCAATCTCTTCCTCATCTGCCTGATGGCGCGCAGCTTATCAGGCCTACATATATGTCAATTTGTAGGCCGGATAAGGCGTTTACGCCGCCATCCGGCAATTTCATTAACCGTGTTTCTTCTTCGCGAAAACAACGCGCGCCAGAATGTTCAGCAGCAATACGCACAGCGTGATAATCAGCACCCCGGCCCAGGCCAGTTGCTGCCACTCTGCAAATGGGCTCATTGCAAATTTAAAGATGGTGACCGGCAAGTTGGCGATAGGCTGCATCATGTCGGTGCTCCAGAACTGGTTGGAGAGCGCGGTAAACAGCAGCGGTGCTGTTTCACCGGCAATACGCGCAATAGCCAGCAGAATACCGGTCAT
This sequence comes from Kluyvera intermedia, assembly GCF_034424175.1. NCBI lineage: Bacteria > Pseudomonadati > Pseudomonadota > Gammaproteobacteria > Enterobacterales > Enterobacteriaceae > Kluyvera > Kluyvera intermedia. The sequence continues at coordinate 4,720,101 of NZ_CP139986.1, read as the reverse complement.
AATCCCGGAGATAGATGCTTTTAGCGTAATCGCAGAGATCATCCGCCACTTCGGTGTACCCAGCGCATAAGCCGCTTCACGCAGGCTATCCGGCACCAGTTTCAGCATGTTCTCGGTGGTACGAATCACGATAGGCACCTGCAACAGCGCCAGCGCAATCACGCCAGCCCAACCGGAGAAGTGCTGCATCTGCGCCACCACGATGGTGTAGACGAACAGGCCCACGACGATAGACGGTGCAGAAAGCAGAATGTCGTTAATAAAGCGGATCACTTCAGCCAGCCAGGATTTACGTCCGTATTCGGCCAGATAAATGCCCGCCATGATGCCCAGTGGCGTCCCGATGACGGTTGACCACAGAATCAGCAGGCCGCTACCCGCGAGGGCGTTTGCCAGACCGCCACCCGCCGTATTCGGCGGTGGTGTCATCTCAGTAAACAGCGCCAGCGACATCCCGTCGATACCACGGGTAATGGTGGCCATTAAGATCCACACCAGCCAGAACAAACCGAAGATCATCGTCGCCATCGAAAGCGTCAGCGCGATGCGATTCTTCATGCGGCGACGCGCCTGCATTTTGCGGCGGGATTCAGCCAGTGCGGCGGTATTTTGCATTTCCAGCGTTGTCATGAGCGTGCCCCTTCATTTTTCGCGAGGCGCATAATCATGAACTTCGATGCTGCCAGGACGATAAAGGTAATGGCAAACAAGATCAGACCCAGTTCCATCAACGCAGCAACGTGCAGGCCAGATTCTGCTTCCGCAAATTCATTCGCCAGCGCGGAGGTAATACTGTTGCCCGGCATGTACAGCGAGACGCTGTCGAGCTGGTAGGTGTTACCGATGATAAAGGTCACCGCCATGGTTTCACCCAGCGCACGACCCAGACCCAGCATCACGCCGCCAATCACACCGTTTTTGGTGAACGGCAGGACGATACGCCAGATCACTTCCCAGGTGGTGCAGCCAATGCCATAAGCCGACTCTTTCATCATGACCGGCGTTTGTTCAAATACGTCACGCATGACGGCAGAAATGTACGGGATGATCATGATGGCGAGGATAACCCCAGCCGCCAGAATACCGATACCAAACGCCGGGCCGGAGAACAGTGCGCCGACAAACGGGACGTTAGAAAGAATATTGCCCACCGGCTCCTGGAAGTAGGTCGCAAACAGCGGCGCAAAGATAAACAGGCCCCACATGCCGTAAACAATACTGGGGATAGCCGCCAGCAGTTCTATCGCAATACCGAGCGGGCGTTTAAGCCAGTTGGGTGCCAGTTCAGTCAGGAAGAGTGCGATGCCGAAACTCACCGGAACGGCGATCAGCAAGGCGATAACGGAGGTCACAATGGTGCCATAAATCGGTACTAGCGCACCGTAGATGTCATTAGGCGCGTCCCACTCTTTGGTCCACAGGAAGGCGAAGCCGAACTTCTCCATACTAGGCCAGGAAGAGATGATAAGAGAGACGATAATCCCGCCCAACATCAATAGCACAATCAGCGCAGCCAGTCTTACCAGCGCGCTGAATATCATGTCACCCTTTTTACCCGGTGGGTTAAAAGCAGGCTTGGTTGCAGCCATAAATTACTCTTCTATTTAAAATCTGCGACGACGTTTACAGATGCCCGGCGTCACCGCCGGGCGGCCGTAATCAGTACAGCGCTTTACCGCTGCTATCTTTCACGTTGGTCTTCCATGCAGCACGAACCTGCTCAACCACGCTGTCTGGCAAGGTAGCATAATCCAGGTCATTAGCCTGTTTGCCACCGTTTTTGTAAGCCCAGTCAAAGAACTTCAGCACTTCAGCGCCTTGCTCAGGTTTCTTCTGATCTTTGTGTACCAGAATGAAGGTGGTGGAGGTAATTGGCCATGCGCCCTCACCTTTCTGGTTGGTCAAGTCCTGAGCGAAGGATTTGCTCCAGTCAGCGCCTTTTGCAGCGTTGGCGAAGTTCTCTTCGGTCGGGCTAATCGCTTTACCGTCGGCAGAAATCAACTTGGTGTAAGCCAGGTTATTCTGCTTAGCGTAAGCATATTCAACGTAACCGATAGAGCCTGGCAGACGCTGTACGAACGCGGCAATACCGTCGTTACCTTTACCGCCCAGACCGGTTGGCCAGTTTACGGTAGAGCCTGCGCCAATTTTAGATTTCCACTCTTCGTTCACTTTCGCCAGGTAGCTGGTGAAGACGAAGGAAGTACCGGAACCATCAGCACGACGCACCACGGCGATGTTCTGAGAAGGCAGCTTAACGCCTGGGTTCAGTTTGGTGATTGCGGCATCATCCCACTTCTTAATTTTGCCAAGGTAGATATCACCCAGCGTTTTACCGTCCAGCACCAGCTCGCCTGATTTCAGGCCAGGGATGTTAACGGCCAGCACAACACCACCGATCACGGTAGGGAACTGGAACAGGCCTTCCTGAGAGAGCTTCTCGTCAGACAGCGGAGCATCGGATGCGCCGAAATCAACGGTGTTCGCGGTGATTTGTTTTACGCCGCCTGAGGAGCCAATACCCTGGTAGTTAACTTTATTGCCAGTTTCTTTGTTATAGGTATCAGCCCATTTGGCATACACCGGCGCGGGGAAGGTTGCACCTGCGCCCGTCAGGCTTGCTGCTGCGTTTGCGGCGAAAGCGCTCATAGATAAGGTCGCGGCGACAACAGTTGCGACAGTGGTACGCATAACTTTCATAATGTCTCCTGCAAGAATTCGTAAAGTGTTGTTTTGTGTTTACGAGGAGCAAAGTAGGACAATCAGGTGACAGTTATATGTAAGGTTTATGACAGTTTAATGACAACGAAAACCCCGTAAAAAAAGATATTATTAAATATATATAAATCAATAAATTAGAAAAATAATTTACAGTATGATTTCAGAATAATTTTCTTTTCATGACAACGAAATCGTCGCACTTTATGACAGTTATAGCAGGTAAAAAAAATCCGGCTATGCCTGAGACATAACCGGATGATGAGATAAGTAATGGCGATTATTCTACCGTGACCGACTTCGCCAGATTACGTGGCTGGTCAACATCAGTGCCTTTGATCAGCGCCACATGGTAGGAGAGCAACTGAAGCGGTACGGTGTAGAAGATAGGCGCAATCACCTCTTCCACATGCGGCATCTCGATAATGTGCATGTTATCGCTGTTGGTGAAGGCCGCATCTCTATCGGCAAACACATACAACTCACCGCCGCGCGCGCGAACTTCTTCAATGTTGGATTTCAGTTTTTCCAGTAGCTCGTTGTTCGGTGCCACCACAATAACCGGCATATCCGCATCAATCAGCGCCAGCGGGCCGTGTTTCAGCTCGCCTGCCGCGTAGGCTTCAGCGTGGATGTAGGAGATCTCTTTAAGCTTCAGCGCCCCTTCAAGAGCGATTGGATACTGATCGCCACGACCTAAGAACAGCGCGTGATGCTTATCGGAGAAATCTTCCGCCAGCGCTTCAATGCGTTTGTCTTCAGACAGAACCTGTTCTATGCGGCTTGGCAGCGCCTGAAGCGCATGTATGATTTCATGCTCAACCGCAGCATCAGCGCCTTTAAGCCGCGCCATTTTCGCCACCAGCAGCAGCAAAACGGTCAACTGAGTGGTGAACGCTTTGGTTGAAGCAACGCCAATTTCCGCGCCTGCTTTGGTCATAATAGCCAGATCAGATTCACGAACCAGCGATGAACCCGCCACGTTGCATACAGCCAGTGAGCCCAGGTAGCCCAGCTCTTTCGCCAGGCGCAGTCCTGCCAGAGTATCGGCCGTTTCACCGGACTGAGACAGCGTGATCACAAGGCTGTTAGGACGCACCGCTGATTTGCGGTAACGGAATTCCGAGGCAATCTCAACATCGCACGGCACGCCGGCCAGCGACTCAAACCAATAGCGTGCGACCATTCCGGAGTTATAGGAGGTACCACAGGCGATGATTTGAATATGTTCAACCTGAGAGAGCAATGTGTCAGCCTGTGGCCCCAGCTCGCTTAAATCCACTTCACCGTGGCTGATACGCCCGCTTAAGGTGTTTTTAATCGCGTTTGGCTGCTCGTAGATCTCTTTTTGCATGTAGTGGCGATAGATACCTTTATCGCCCGCATCATATTGCAGGTTTGATTCGATCTCCTGACGCTTCACTTCCGCGCCGGTCTTATCGAAGATCTCGACCGTACGGCGAGTGATTTCCGCAATATCCCCCTCTTCAAGGAAGATAAAACGACGAGTCACCGGCAGCAGCGCTAACTGGTCAGAAGCGATAAAGTTCTCACCCATCCCAAGACCGATAACCAGCGGGCTACCGGAACGAGCAGCCAATAAGGTGCTCGGGTCGCGAGAATCCATAATCACCGTGCCGTACGCGCCACGCAGTTGCGGGATCGCACGGAGAACGGCTTCGCGCAGGGTACCGCCCTGCTCCAGTTCCCAGTGAACGAGGTGAGCAATCACTTCGGTGTCGGTCGCTGAAACAAACACGTAGCCGCGAGCCTGCAGCATTTCGCGCAACGGTTCGTGGTTTTCAATGATGCCGTTATGCACCACAGCAATGTAGTCAGAAACATGCGGATGTGCATTGGTTTCCGAAGGTTCGCCGTGGGTTGCCCAGCGAGTGTGAGCAATACCCGTGCCGCCTGGCAGTGGGTGTTCAGCCGCTGCATTAGACAGCATCTGGACCTTACCCAGGCGACGCAGGCGAGTCATATGACCTTGTGCATCCACGACCGCCAAACCCGCAGAGTCATAGCCACGGTATTCCAGACGACGAAGGCCTTCGAGAAGGATTTCAGCTACATCACGTTGCGCGACTGCGCCAACAATTCCACACATAGTTTTTAGTTCCGATTTTTACGCGTTGTCGGTCAACCTGTTGCCCGTTACCGGGCGCCCCGAGCCTTGTAGAGAGTGGGGTTATTTTTATAGGTACTGCATTTTGGGCGGGAGATTATGTTATCGCCTCGCCCTTTGTTTGCCTGATGGCGGTTACACCTTATCAGGCCTACTTCTTAATCTTCACCGGACGCTGCCAACCTTGTTTGTGTACCTGTGGTACGCGGCTGATCACCAGTTCATTATCAGCAACATCACGAGTAACCGTCGTACCTGCGGCAATGGTGACACCTTTTCCGATGGTGACCGGGGCCACCAGCTGGGAGTCTGAGCCAACAAAGACGTCATCGCCAATAATGGTTTTAAACTTGTTTGCGCCGTCATAGTTGCAGGTGATGGTTCCTGCGCCGATATTGACGTTATCGCCAATTTCCGCATCGCCCAGGTAGGTCAGATGACCAGCTTTTGAGCCTTTACCCAAGCGCGCTTTTTTCATTTCGACAAAGTTACCGACATGCGCACCTTCCAGCAGCTCCGCGCCAGGGCGAAGTCGAGCGAACGGCCCAATGGTGCAGGCGGCTTCCAGGTGGGCATCTTCCACTACGCTGTACGGGCTGATTTCACAGTCGTCGCCAATGGTGGCGTTTTTAATCACGCAGCCGGCGCCGATTTTAACGCGATGACCCAGTACCACGTTGCCCTCAAGGATAACGTTAGTATCAATTTCGATATCGCGCCCGTGAGACAGCGTGCCGCGCAGATCAAAACGCGCCGGGTCACGCAGCATCACGCCTGCCAGCAGCAGTTTTTCAGCCTGCTCTGACTGGTAAATACGCTCAAGACGGGCAAGTTGAAGGCGGTTATTCACACCGTCGGTTTCGCTGATACGTGCCGGATGAACGGCGACAACCTCGCGCCCTTCCTGATAGGCCATTGCGATAATATCGGTGATATAGAACTCACCCTGCGCGTTGTTGTTGTTCAGTTTCGCCAGCCAGCGTTTCAAATCCGCGCCGTTAGCAATCAGGATGCCGGTGTTTATTTCCGGGATCAGACGCTGTTCATCGGTGGCATCTTTATGCTCGACGATGCCGGTCACTTTGCCGTTTTCGCGGGTGATTCGGCCGTAGCCGCTTGGATCGGATAGCACGACCGTCAGTAAACCAATACCGCCCTGCGGTTTAGCATCACGCAGGCGTTGCAGCGTTTCAACGGAGATCAGCGGAACGTCGCCGTACAGCATCAGGATATCTTCGTCATCGGCAAAGAACGGGGCAGCCTGCTGCATAGCATGACCGGTACCCAATTGTTCTGCCTGTAGCACCCAGTTCAGATTGTCATCCGTTAAGGTCTGCTTAAGTAAATCACCGCCGTGGCCGTACACCAGATGTACCTGGGTTGCGCCAACATGGTTAGCGGCATCAATGACATGCTGCACCATTGGCTTACCCGCCAGAGTATGCAGCACTTTAGGAAGATCGGAATACATACGCGTGCCTTTGCCAGCGGCAAGGATCACAACGCTCATGGTACGGTTAGACATAGGTATCCTGTCTGTAGATTAAGGATGAAGTAAACCCGGTTAACGTTGAAAATTCTACATATTTTTCGCCATGAAATGGCTTGCTGATAAAACACTCAACATTCCCTTTTCTACCCCTATTTTCGTCCATATCAAATCCATTTGTCTTGTAAGAAATCAGTCTGAACGCCAGATTGCAGGCTATCTCTCTGCTTATATTGTTTTTTTACCACCTGAATAAAGAACAGCTTAAATTAAAACGGTGTTTTATTTATTCATTATTGTGACGAACAAAAAAGAAACACCATTTTGATTTGGTGATAATTGCACCGATAAACCATTCAGGAAGATAATATGAACAACAAGATACCTCTGGCTCTTACCCTTTGTAGCGCAGCATTTTCACTCTCGGCACACGCTGAGACCGCCCAACAATGGAAGGCTATCGCCTTCGGACAATCCACTGACGTCAACTTCTCCTCAAATGTCCTCCCGGAGAAGGTCGGGGTTAATAACGTGACTATTGATGGCAAGACGCTGACCACAGCGCAGGTTGCCGATCTTAGCCGTCCTATCACTATTGAAAGTCGTGGTGGCAAGATAGCTAACTCCCATGATGGCCTAACGTTCTTCTACACCACGTTGCCGAGCGATAAGAATTTTGTATTATCAGCGACCGTCACCGTTGACCAGTTTGGCCCGGAAAACGGTGCCAAGCCTGCGGCTCAGGAGGGTGCCGGTCTGCTGGTACGCGATATTATCGGTCTACCACGCATGGACCCTCTCAAAGAAGGTTATGAGGAGTTTCCGGCAGCATCCAATATGGTGATGAATGCCATTATCACGCAGGATAAAAAAGATGATTACCGCGTGAAGATGCTGGCCATTTCACGTAATGGGATCACCCAGCCCTGGGGGAACGCCGGTTCTGAGATCAAGAAGGTGAGTTATAAAGAAGCCGTGGACCTTCATCAGTCACCGGCCTTTCGTCTAAAACTCGAACGCACCAACACAGGTTTTATTACCGCCTGGGCTCCGGTGGGTAGCGAAGAGTGGGTGACCCAGCAAGTGCCGCATGCTGACCTTATCTCCGTACAGGACAAAAAACAGTATTACGTGGGATTCTTTGCCTCACGTAATGCAAAAATCACCGTCAGCGATGCGTCGCTGACCACATCAGCAGCCGACACCGTTGCCTCAAAGCCGTTCGTCGCTAAATCATGGCCGGTAGTTATGCAGGTCGCCTCGGGAAGTCAGAGTCAGGCACAGGACTATACCTTGCAGGCGCGTGCCAACTACGACGGACAGTTTACCGTGCGGCAAAACGAAGTGGTGATCGGGGAGAATAAACCGGTGAAAGCCGGTGAGATGTTTACCCTGCCAGCCACACTTAAAGAGAACAATACGTTCAAAATCACCTTTACCCCTACCAGCGGTAAAGACCGTGCGCCCGTGGATCAAGAGCTGACCGTGAGTCAGGTCAAAAGCGTTTCAGCCAGCACGCTATACGCCTCAGCAAACGGCAAAGCCGAGGCCAAAGGGACCCTGGAAGCGCCAATGGATTTAAACACCGCCATCGATTTACTACCTCCTGGCGGTAAGATTGTGCTGGCCGCCGGAGACTACCCAAAAACCGATATTCCTCTCACCGCCAGTGGGCTTGAAAATGGCCGTAAGTCACTGGAATCACAAGGTAAAGCGGTTATCCACGGCATGCTGCTCGATGGTCACTATTGGACTCTGCGTGGGATAGAGATTACCGATAAAAGCCTGCGTATCCAGGGTAGCCATAACCTGATTGAAAATGTGGTGGCTTATCGCAACGATGATACCGGCATTCAGATCTCCTCTGCGGATAAGATCGGTCGTCCACTGTGGGCAAGCTATAACCGCGTCGTGAATGCTGAATCCTACAGTAACGAAGATCCGGGCAAGATCAACGCCGACGGGTTTGCCGTGAAGATGCGCGTGGGCGAAGGGAATCGCCTTGAAGGCTGCTACTCTCACAACAATATCGACGATGGTTTTGATCTGTTCAATAAGATTGAGGATGGTGCAAATGGCGTCGTCGTTATCGAGAACTCAATTGCCCGAGACAACACCAGCAATGGCTTTAAGCTGGGAGGTGAAGGCCAGCCGGTCGCCCATGAAATCCGCAACAGCATCGCGGTAGGTAATCATCTCGATGGGTTCACCGATAACTTTAATCCGGGCAAGCTGGTGGTGGTAAACAACGTTGCCGTTGATAATCAGCGCTTCAACTTTATCTTCCGTCCAAGCCCTTATGGTGATGCTTCTACTCAAGGCGTGTTTAGTGAGAACATTTCGCTGCGCAGCAAAACAGGGAAATATGACGATGCGGTGGTCGGGAATGTGGATGCGACCAACTACTTTATCGAGAATGGGAAAAGCGTGAATAAAGAAGGCAAGGAGCTACGCGCAGATGATTTCCAATCACTGGCGTTACCGCAGCCGCTGGAACGCAACGCGGATGGAAGCTTTAAGACCGGGGACTTCCTGAATAAGGGATAAATAACCCAGAAAATATAAAGGTCGCCGTAAGGCGACCTTCTTCATTTTGAGTTCTGTTTACACCGCATGTGTTGTCGTTTTCGTTAGCGGTACAGCGCATCACAGAACAGAGTCTGACCGGCAAGTGGGCGGTCAGCGCGGTAACCTTACAGGTTGAAGGTACCGAAAGAGATGTTCATAGAGCTGAAAAGTGCGATGATTTTGTTGATCAGTTTCATGATTTTTATCCTGCGATAGTAGTGATATTTTTTGTGACTCAAGTCACAAAACAAAGTCTACTCCACTCATTTTTATCGATCAACATTTTTGTGATGTAAATCACAAAATATTTAAAATACCTTTTCAATTTCATTATTTTTAAAACAGCAAAAAAAAAACCAGCCTGAAATCAGACTGGTTTTTAGACTTTCTAAGCCGGTGTTACATCGCTTTTTTGGTCAACTCGATAACGCGCAGTTTAGCGATCGCTTTGGCCAGTTCAGCTGACGCCTGAGCGTAATCCACGTCGCCATGAGAGCTCTTAATGTGCTCTTCTGCCTTACGTTTCGCTTCCAGAGCTCGCGCTTCGTCGAGGTCCTGACCACGAATAGCAGTATCAGCGAGAACGGTCACACTGCCTGGCTGCACTTCAAGAATGCCGCCGGACAGGTAGATAAACTCTTCATGACCGAACTGTTTAACGATGCGGATCATACCAGGCTTAATGGCGGTGAGCAGCGGGGCGTGACCCGGGAAAATACCCAGTTCACCTTCGCTACCCGTTACCTGGATTTTCTCGACCAGACCAGAGAACATTTGTTGCTCTGCGCTGACGACGTCCAGGTGGTAAGTCATTGCCATATCACCCTCCGATTAAGGCGTTAAAGTTTTTTGGCTTTTTCCACTGCTTCGTCAATGGAACCGACCATGTAGAACGCCTGCTCCGGCAGGTGATCGTATTCGCCGTCCATGATGCCTTTAAAGCCACGGATGGTGTCTTTCAGGGAGACGTATTTGCCCGGAGAACCGGTAAATACTTCTGCCACGAAGAATGGCTGGGACAGGAAGCGCTGGATCTTACGTGCGCGTGCTACCACCAGTTTATCTTCTTCAGACAGCTCATCCATACCCAGGATGGCGATGATGTCTTTCAGTTCCTGATAACGCTGCAGGATGGACTGAACGCCACGAGCGGTGTCGTAGTGTTCCTGACCAACAACCAGCGGATCCAGCTGACGGCTGGTGGAGTCCAGCGGGTCAACGGCCGGGTAGATACCCAGGGATGCGATCTGACGGCTCAGTACCACGGTTGCATCTAAGTGAGCAAAGGTGGTGGCTGGTGATGGGTCAGTCAAGTCATCCGCAGGTACGTATACCGCCTGTACGGAGGTGATAGAACCGGTTTTGGTGGAGGTGATACGTTCCTGCAGAACGCCCATCTCTTCCGCCAGAGTCGGCTGGTAACCTACCGCTGAAGGCATACGACCCAGCAGTGCTGAAACTTCAGTACCTGCCAGGGTGTAACGATAGATGTTATCGACGAACAGCAGTACGTCGCGACCTTCGTCACGGAACTTCTCAGCCATGGTCAGACCGGTCAGCGCAACGCGCAGACGGTTACCTGGTGGCTCGTTCATCTGGCCATAAACCAGAGAAACTTTATCGATAACGTTGGAGTCGGTCATTTCGTGGTAGAAGTCGTTACCCTCACGAGTACGTTCACCTACGCCCGCAAACACAGAATAGCCGGAGTGCTCGATCGCGATGTTACGAATAAGCTCCATCATGTTTACGGTTTTACCTACACCCGCACCACCGAACAGACCAACTTTACCGCCCTTCGCAAACGGACACATCAGGTCGATAACTTTGATGCCGGTTTCCAGCAGTTCCTGAGAGCTTGACAGCTCTTCATAGGATGGTGCTTCACGGTGGATAGCCCAACGCTCTTCTTCACCGATGTCGCCCTTCATGTCTACTGGCTGACCCAGTACGTTCATGATACGACCCAGTGTTGCTTTACCAACTGGGACTTCGATCGGGTGCTCGAGGTCTTTTACATCCAGACCGCGACGCAGACCGTCGGAAGAACCCATGGCGATGGTACGTACGATACCGCCGCCGAGCTGCTGCTGAACTTCCAGCACCAGCACTTCATTACCATTCTGAACCTCAAGGGCTTCGTACACACGCGGTACGGCATCCTGAGGGAATTCGACGTCAACTACGGCGCCGATTACCTGGACAATTTTTCCAGTAGCCATCTTGAATCCTCTACGAATTAACCTGGTTATACCGCGGATGCACCACCGACGATCTCGGTGAGTTCCTGAGTAATGCTGGCCTGACGAGCTTTGTTGTATACCAACTGCAGCTCTTTAATCAGGCTGCCGCCATTGTCGGTCGCGGCTTTCATCGCCACCATACGTGCGGCCTGCTCGCTGGCCAGGTTTTCTACCACGCCCTGATAAACCTGAGACTCAACGTAACGGCGCAGCAGGGTATCCAGCAGCGCTTTCGGGTCTGGTTCATACAGGTAATCCCAGGCTTTACGCTTCAACTCAGCATCATCTGAAGCCGGCAGCGGCAGCAGTTGAGTAATAGTTGGCGTCTGAGACATGGTGTTAATAAATTTGTTGCTGACAATATAAAGCTTGTCCAGACGGCCTTCATCGTAGGCCTGCAACATCACTTTTACCGGACCGATAAGTTCTGACAGGGAAGGTTTATCCCCCATGCCAGTAACCTGAGCAACGATGTTGCCATTAACGGAATTAAAGAAGGAAACGCCTTTAGAGCCGATCATTGCGAGGTCGCACTGAACGCCTTTTTCAGACCATGCCTTCATATCCGCCAGCAGTTTTTTGAACAGGTTAATGTTCAAACCACCACACAGACCACGGTCGGTCGACACCACCAGGTAGCCCACGCGTTTAACGTCGCGTTCTTCCAGGTATGGGTGCTTATATTCCAGATTACCGTTCGCAAGATGACCAATAACTTTACGCATGGTCTCTGCGTAAGGACGGCTGGCCGCCATACGCTCCTGCGATTTACGCATTTTGGAAGCGGCAACCATTTCCATCGCTTTAGTGATCTTTTGCGTGTTCTGGACGCTTGCGATCTTACTACGTATCTCTTTTGCGCCGGCCATGAGCTTCTCCTCAATGCCTTACGGCCTGCCCTAAGACAGGCCGCTAGACTTTACCAGGACTGGGTTGCTTTGAAGGAATCGAGGATGCCTTTCAGCTTGCCTTCGATTTCGTCGTTATAGCCACCGGACTGGTTGATCTCTTGCATCAACGGAGCGTGATCACGGTCAACGTAAGCCAGCAGAGCGGCTTCGAAGCTACCGATTTTCGCCAGTTCTACATCCGCCAGATAACCACGTTCTGCCGCGAACAGAACCAGAGACTGCTGCGCGACTGACATCGGCGCATACTGTTTCTGTTTCAGCAGTTCAGTCACTTTCTGACCATGGTCCAGCTGCTTACGGGTTGCATCGTCAAGGTCAGATGCGAACTGGGAGAATGCTGCCAGTTCACGATACTGTGCCAGAGCGGTACGGATACCACCGGACAGTTTCTTCATGATCTTGGTCTGCGCTGCACCACCAACACGGGATACGGAGATACCCGGGTTAACCGCTGGACGAATACCGGCGTTAAACAGGTTGGTTTCCAGGAAGATCTGACCATCGGTAATGGAAATTACGTTGGTCGGAACGAATGCGGAAACGTCACCTGCCTGCGTTTCGATAATCGGCAGAGCAGTCAGTGAGCCGGTTTTCCCTTTAACTTCACCTTTAGTGAAAGCTTCAACGTATTCGGCGTTAACACGCGCAGCACGCTCCAACAGACGGGAGTGGAGGTAGAATACGTCGCCTGGGAATGCTTCACGACCTGGTGGACGACGAAGCAGCAGGGAGATCTGACGGTAAGCAACGGCCTGTTTAGACAGGTCATCATAAATGATCAGCGCATCTTCGCCGCGGTCGCGGAAGTATTCGCCCATTGCGCAACCTGCATATGGTGCCAGGTATTGCAGTGCAGCGGATTCTGACGCAGTTGCCACAACAACGATGGTGTTAGCCAGCGCGCCGTGTTCTTCCAGTTTACGTACCACGTTAGAAATGGTGGACGCTTTCTGGCCGATAGCCACGTAGACACACTTGATGCCGGAGTCACGTTGGTTGATGATGGCGTCGATTGCCAGCGCGGTTTTACCGGTCTGACGGTCGCCGATGATCAGTTCACGCTGACCACGACCGATTGGGATCATGGCATCAACGGATTTATAACCGGTTTGAACCGGCTGATCGACGGACTGACGTTCGATTACGCCTGGTGCGATAGCTTCAACAGCTGAGAAGCCGTCGTTGTCCAGCGCGCCTTTACCATCAATTGGTGCACCCAGGGTGTTAACCACACGTCCCAGCAGGCCACGGCCAACCGGAACTTCCAGGATACGACCCGTACACTTAACCGTCATGCCTTCGGCAAGGTCAGCGTATGGACCCATGACTACAGCACCTACGGAGTCGCGCTCCAGGTTCAGTGCGATAGCGTAACGGTTACCCGGCAGGGAAATCATTTCACCCTGCATACAATCGGCCAGGCCGTGGATGCGGATAACACCGTCACTTACAGAAACAATTGTACCTTCGTTGTGAGCTTCACTCACAACACTGAACTGAGCAATGCGCTGCTTGATCAGTTCGCTGATTTCGGTGGAATTCAGTTGCATGCTCCAGTCCCCTTAAGACTGCAAGACGTCTGCAAGGCGATCAAGACGGCCGCGTACGCTACCATCAATGACCATATCACCCGCACGGATGATAATACCTGCCATTACAGACTTATCGATTTTGCAATTCAGCTTAACTTTGCGTGACAGACGTTTTTCCATCGCGGCGCTGATCTTCGCAAGCTGTTCTTCACTCAGTGCGGTGGCTGAAATGATATCTACCTCAGAGGTAGCCTCACTCGCGGCACGCAGGTGAATGAATTGCTCAAGAACATCAGGGAGCACCTTAAGACGACCATTTTCAGCCATGACCTTAATCAGGTTCTGACCGTTATCGTCCAGTTGCTCACCACAGACAGCGATAAACGACTTAGCAAGCGTTTCTGGCGCCATCGCGCCAGAAAGAAGCTCTGCCATTTGTTCGTTCTTCGTCACTTCGGCGGCAAACGCCAGCATATCCTGCCAGCGATCTACGCTTTTGTGTTCGACGGCAAAGTCAAAAGCTGCTTTGGCGTAGGGGCGAGCTACCGTAATAAATTCAGACATCAGCCCCTCCCTCCTTACAGTTCAGCGACAAGTTTATCCACGATGTCGCTGTTAGCAGCTTCATCCACGGAACGTTCGATGATCTTCTCGGCGCCAGCAATAGCCAGGATAGCGACTTGCTTACGCAGTTCTTCGCGAGCACGTTTACGCTCGGCGTCGATTTCTGCCTGAGCCTGAGCCACGATTTTAGTACGTTCCTGTTCTGCTTCAGCTTTCACTTCGTCCAGAATCTGGGAGCGACGTTTATTCGCCTGCTCGATGATTACCTGGGCTTCCGCTTTCGCTTTTTTCAGCTGGTCGGTCGCATTGGCCTGTGCAAGGTCCAAATCCTTTTTAGCTCGTTCTGCAGAAGAAAGACCGTCAGCAATTTCTTTTTGACGTTTTTCGATGGCTGCCATTAATGGCGGCCATACGTATTTCATGCAGAACAGAACGAAGAGGACAAACGCGATGGCCTGGCCGAGGATTGTTGCGTTAAGATTCACAGCACAATGCCTCTTTATCTAGTTAACGTTCTGATATTGCTCTTACTTAATTAAAAGCAACGCTTACTACGCGACAGCGAACATCACGTACAGACCCAGACCTACAGCGATCATAGGGATAGCATCCACCAGACCCATAACGATAAAGAACTGAGTACGCAGCAGAGGAATCAGATCCGGTTGACGCGCTGCGCCTTCCAGGAATTTGCCCCCGAGGATGCCGATACCGATCGCAGCACCGATTGCCGCCAGACCCATCATCACAGCGGCAGCCATGTACAGCAGATCCATATTCAGGTTTTCCATGACAGTCTCCAGTTTGTTTCAGTTAAAACGTAGTAGTGTTGGTAAATTAATGCTCTTCAGACGCCATCGACAGATAGACGATCGTCAGAACCATGAAGATGAAGGCTTGTAGCGTAATAATCAGTATGTGGAAAATGGCCCATGGCACATTCAGAATCCACTGTGACCACCACGGCAACAGACCAGCAATCAGAATGAAAATCAGCTCACCGGCATACATGTTGCCGAACAGTCGCAGACCCAGAGATACTGGTTTGGACAGCAGGCTTACCCCTTCAAGGATTAAGTTGACAGGAATAAATGCCCAGTGATTGAACGGCTGCAGCGTCAACTCTTTAGTGAAGCCACCGATGCCTTTCATTTTGATGCTGTAGAACAGAATCAGGATAAACACGCCCAATGCCATAGACAGGGTGATGTTTACATCCGCAGATGGAACCACGCGCAGCGCCGGCAGGCCCAGTATATGCTCAGCAATATACGGCAGCAGGTCGATAGGCAGTAAGTCCATCATGTTCATGAGGAAGACCCAGACAAAAATCGTCAGGGCTAGCGGAGCGATAACCTTGCTTTTGCCATGGTACATGTCTTTGACACTGCCATGAACAAAGCCGATTACCAGCTCAATCGCGGTCTGAAATTTACCTGGTACGCCGCTGGTTGCTCTTTTAGCAACGCTACGGAACGTAAGCAGGAACAACAGACCCAGCACCACCGAGAAGAACATGGAGTCAATATTGAGCGTCCAGAAGGTGGCTGGGGGGTTATGCGGATCTACCAGCGAGAAAGTACGCAGATCAAGCTGAAGGTTATTCAGGTGATGACCTATGTATTCCTGCGGCGTCATATTTTCAGAAGCCATGATGCCTTTTACCCTTTGTTGTTAATTACAGCGGGCGCCAGTATCTGAACCACTAGCACCAAAATCCATGTCACGATCAGCGGCAAGAATACCGCCTTTAAAACCGCCAGCGCCACTATCAATAACACCAGCATCGCTAGCACTTTGAACGCTTCACCGAAAGCGAACGTCCAGGCCACTCGACCTTTAGCAGGTGTATGCGCCTGGTGACGCCAGGCAAAAATCATAAACAACATGTTAGGCAGTAACACTGCCAATCCCCCACACGCGGCGGAGATGCCCCAGAAGGGGTCTTTTAGGCTGAACAGCAATCCACTTGCTATCACTGCCAGAAGCTGAATGAACAGAAGCTTACGAGCAACGTTTCGACTCACGAGCGACATAGACATCACGTTTCTACTCCTGCTCCCTTTGAGGTATGCCGCGTGTCGTATAAAACGTTCTTTATGGCTTAGAGTCAAGCATCAAAAATCGGGCAAATTATACGGTGACGCCTCGTGAATTCAAACAATAAGTAGCCAAAAAGTGAATAAATGTTTAAATATTTTTCATTCGGGCTGTTTTCCTACTTTTTGTCAAAGTGTGAACGCTCGTACAAAAGTGCAAACACATGGAAAACAGTGATTATAAAGCGTGCACGAGATCACATATTAAACATTTTAGAACTAAGCTTCTGATTCAACGCAGCAAAATATGCGTTCTCATCATTTTGATATCTAAGCCGAAAATTATCCAATCTTTTAAAAACACACCGATACAGAACAAAAACCATTCATTGACATTCATAATATATTATTAACATAACAAAATGACTTAAGCCCTGACTTTTAGCAGACTGATATTTTCCATGTTTACTATTTTCATCTTTAACAAAAAAGGCTGAGTTAAAAGTAAGATAAAACAAAGTTAATCACTAGTTAATCTTTCCAGGTTGCTGACGTTTCTTTTCGCACAATTGTTAACACCAGCACCTGTACTTTTTCTCGACTTTTTTTGATAAATATTAAATTTTATTAGCCTGAATAATAACCAGATGACGTTCCCCTTCCAGATGTGGAACCCGCAATTCAACCACGGACTCCACGCTGAACTGCGCGGGAAGTTGCGCAATTTCCTCTGTCGGTAATACGCCTTTTAACGCATAAAAACGCCCTTCTTCGCCAGGAAGATGGTGGCACCAGGTCACCATATCGGTCAGAGACGCGAAAGCACGGCTAATAACACCGTCAAACGGTGGCTCTGCCGGGAACGCTTCTACACGGCTTTGCACCGGCGTAATGTTCTCAAGCTTCAGCTCATGCTGTACCTGCCGCAGGAAACGTACGCGCTTGCCCAGACTATCCAGTAATGTGAAATTTGCATCCGGTCGGACGATAGATAACGGAATCCCCGGCAGCCCCGGGCCTGTCCCAACGTCGATAAAACGTTCACCTTTCAGCGAAGGCGCGACCACGATACTGTCGAGAATATGGCGCACCAGCATTTCATTGGGATCGCGAACGGAAGTCAGGTTGTAGGCTTTGTTCCACTTGTGCAGCATATCGACGTAAGCCACAAGCTGGTTTTTCTGGTGATCGGTGAGCGAAATTCCTGCTTCATCCAGCAGACGAGAAAGTTTGTTGAGCACGGGGAATACCTATTAGCGGTGATTTGCCGGATGGCGGCCTTGCCTTATCCGGCCTACATTGTCGGCCCGGTAAGCGTAGCGTTACCGGGCATGATTCAAATACTACGCGCTGCGGCGCAGCAGACCCTGTTTTTTCAGCCACACCAGCAGGATTGAGATAGCAGCCGGGGTCACCCCGGAAATACGCGATGCCTGACCGATAGAAACCGGTTTGTGATCGTTAAGCTTCGCGATCACTTCATTGGACAGACCGCTAACCTGGCGATAGTCCATCGTGGCGGGCAGCAGGGTATTCTCATTGTGCTGCTGTTTTTCAATCTCGTCTTGCTGACGCGCGATATAACCTTCATATTTCACCTGAATTTCTACCTGCTCCGCCGCCTGAGCATCTTCCAGCGCTGGGGCGTAGGCCGTAAATTTCGTCAGCTGTTCGTAGGTCATTTCCGGGCGACGCAGCAGATCTTCACCGCTAGCTTCTCGGGTCAGTGGCGCGCTCAGGTGAGCATTCACTTCGTCTACAGAGTCAGTCGTTGGGTTAACCCATGTTGACTTCAGACGCTGACGCTCACGTTCGATATTTTCGATTTTCTCGTTAAAGCGAGCCCAGCGAACGTCGTCCACCAGTCCCAGCTCACGACCGATTTCGGTCAGACGCAGATCGGCGTTATCTTCACGCAGCATCAGGCGATATTCCGCACGAGAAGTGAACATACGGTACGGTTCTTTGGTACCGAGGGTACAGAGATCGTCCACCAGCACGCCCAGGTAAGCCTGATCGCGACGTGGTGCCCAGCCTTCTTTTTCCGCAGACAGACGAGCTGCGTTAAGACCGGCCAGCATACCTTGAGCAGCCGCTTCTTCGTAACCGGTAGTCCCGTTGATCTGACCTGCAAAGAACAGACCGTGAATATGTTTGCTCTCAAGCGTTAGCTTCAGATCACGCGGGTCGAAGAAATCATACTCGATAGCGTAGCCTGGACGAACGATACGGGCGTTCTCCATCCCTTGCATGGAACGAACAATTTGCATCTGCACATCGAATGGCAGGCTGGTGGAGATCCCGTTCGGATAAATTTCGTTAGAGGTCAAACCTTCCGGTTCGAGGAAAATCTGGTGCTGATTTTTGTCAGCAAAGCGCATCACCTTGTCTTCGATCGATGGGCAGTAGCGTGGGCCGATCCCTTCGATCACTCCAGCATACATCGGGCTACGATCGAGGTTATTGCGGATCACCTCATGGGTTTTCTCGTTGGTGTGCGTGACGTAGCACGGCATCTGGCGCGGATGTTGAGACGCCTTGCCCAGGAACGAGAAGACCGGCAGCGGGTTGTCGCTGTTTTGTTGGCTCAATACGCTGAAATCAATAGTGCGAGCGTCAATACGCGGTGGGGTTCCGGTTTTCAGGCGGCCCACACGCAGCGGCAATTCACGCAGACGACGAGACAGTGGGATGGATGGCGGATCGCCTGCGCGGCCACCGCTGTAGTTATCCAGACCAATGTGGATTTTGCCGTCAAGGAAAGTCCCGACGGTCAGAACCACCGCTTTAGCGCGGAATTTCAGGCCCATTTGGGTGACGGCGCCAACAACACGATCGTTTTCAACAATCAGATCTTCGACCGCCTGCTGGAAGATCATCAGGTTTGGCTGATTCTCCAGTGCGGTACGGACAGCCTGACGATAGAGCACGCGATCCGCCTGAGCACGGGTGGCTCGAACAGCCGGTCCTTTGCTGGCGTTTAGTATCCTAAACTGGATGCCCGCATGGTCGATAGCCGTTGCCATCAGGCCGCCAAGCGCATCCACTTCTTTTACCAGGTGTCCTTTCCCAATGCCGCCAATCGCCGGGTTACAGCTCATCTGCCCCAGGGTGTCGATATTGTGTGTCAAAAGCAGGGTCTGCTGACCCATTCGCGCTGCGGCCATCGCGGCCTCAGTGCCTGCATGACCCCCGCCAATGATGATGACGTCAAAAGGATCCTGATAAAACATGGTGGTTTGCCTCGCGTAAAGCGGTTTGAAAATGGATTGAAGCCCGGGCCGTGGATTCTACTCAACTTTAGTCGATGGAGAAAGGGTTCGGATCTTGGGTATTAAAAAGAAGATCTTTTTATTTAGAGATCTGTTCTATTATGATCTCTTATTAGGATCGCCAACTTCTGTGGATAAGTGCGATCCGCGATTTAAGATCAACCGTTTAAGAAGGATCGTTAACTGTGAATGATCGGTGATCCTGGACAGTATAAGCTGGGATCAAAACGAAGGGTTATACACAGGTCAAAAACTAGGCAGAAGTTATTCTTGGGATAACTACCGGTTGATCAATGCTTTTAACCAGACTTATCCACAGAATAAAGTGCGATCTTTACAAAACTCTGAGTAAAAGATGCCACGATCCTAACCAAATCTCAGCCGGATCTTCAGGAATCTCATGTTCAAGCACATTGATCCGCAGCGTTTCGCCGATCTGTTTGGCTCCACAGGACTTCAATTCAGCCTCTAGCTTATCAATAGCCCCACAGAACGTGTCATATTCGCGGCTACCGATCCCGATTGCGCCAAAGTGTACCTTTGACAGATCCGGTTTCTGCTCGCGTAATGCTTCATATAAAGGAAGCAGGTTGTCAGGAATGTCTCCCGCACCGTGCGTTGAACTGATAATCAGCCAGATCCCGTCGGTTGGCACTTCATCGATCATTGGGCCGTGCAGCATTTCGCTGGAAAAACCAGCGTCGTCGAGCTTTTCAGCCAGATGTTCTGCAACATATTCCGCACTGCCTAGCGTGCTGCCGGTAATGAGAGTGATATCCGCCATGCTCGTCCACCTTTATAAAGAAGGCGCATTGTACGCTGTGAACGAGCTGGGATCTACCTGTGGAAAAATGTGGGATTAAAAAAGTTGTTTACGGCTTGATGGTACGCATGATCGGGTTCTGCAGCACGATCAACGTTTCGGTGGATTGAATTTCATCAATTGTTTGGATCTTGTTGATAAGTACCTGCTGAAGGGCATCGATCGATTTGCACATCACTTTAATAAAGATGCTGTAGTGACCGGTGGTGTAGTACGCCTCGGTAACCTCATCAAGACTTTCCAGCCGTGCTAATGCCGACGGGTAGTCTTTTGCGCTCTTTAAAATAATGCCGATAAAGCAGCCCACGTCATAACCGAGCTGTTTGGGGCTGACATCAACATGTGCGCCGGTGATGATCCCCGCCTGCTTCATTTTCTCGACACGTACGTGAATGGTGCCGGGGCTAACGGAGAACTGTTTGGCTAATTCTGCGTAGGCGGTACGGGCGTTGGCCATCAAAGCGTCAAGGATGCCGCGATCCAGATTGTCGATCTGATAATTTTCCATTGGTTTTTCTTATGATGATTAACGATTAACTCTATTTTAGCCTGATATTTTATCGAATCAAAAGTGAGTGAGGCTTTTTATTGTTTGATTATTGTATTGGCACCCTGTTTTGTTGCTTAATCAATGGCAACAGGACGCAGGAGTAAAACAATGAAAACCGCATACATCGCAAAACAACGCCAGATTAGTTTCGTTAAATCCCACTTTTCCCGTCAGCTGGAAGAGAAGCTAGGGCTCGTAGAAGTCCAGGCGCCAATCTTAAGCCGTATCGGGGATGGGACTCAGGACAACCTGTCTGGTTGCGAGAAAGCGGTCCAGGTGAAAGTGAAAACGTTGCCAGATGCCCAGTTTGAAGTGGTGCATTCTCTGGCAAAGTGGAAACGTCAAACACTGGGACAACACGACTTCAGCGCGGGCGAAGGGCTCTACACGCACATGAAAGCTCTTCGCCCCGATGAAGATAGATTGACTGCCATTCACTCCGTTTACGTTGACCAGTGGGACTGGGAACGCGTGATGGGTGATGATGAGCGCCATGCCGGTACGCTGGAAAGCACCGTTAAGGCTATCTGGGCGGGAATTAAAGAAACAGAAATCGCTGTGAGCAAAGAATTTGGTCTGACACCGTTCCTGCCAGAACAGATCCACTTCGTCCACAGTGAAACGTTGCTGAGCCGTTATCCCGGTCTGGATGCTAAAGGTCGTGAACGTGCTATCGCCAAAGAACTGGGCGCTGTTTTCCTTATTGGTATCGGTGGCAAATTATCTGATGGTTACCGCCACGACGTTCGTGCACCGGACTATGACGACTGGAGCACCCCGAGCGCGTCCGGCTTTGCTGGTCTGAACGGTGACATTCTGGTGTGGAACCCGATACTGGAAGATGCGTTTGAGCTCTCTTCAATGGGGATTCGCGTGGATGCTAAAGCACTGAAACATCAGCTTCAACTGACCGGTGATGAAGATCGCTTGCAGCTTGAGTGGCATCAGGCGCTGCTGCGTGGTGATATGCCGCAAACCATCGGCGGTGGTATTGGTCAGTCGCGTTTGACCATGCTGTTGTTGCAGTTGTCGCATATCGGCCAGGTGCAGTGCGGCGTGTGGCCAGCACAGGTTCGTGAGAGCGTCTCTTCTCTGCTGTAATAAACGATTAACGCCGCCAGCGTCTTAGCAGGCGGCTTCTTAACCCGGTATCAAAGCGCCAGATATGATCGAAAATGCGCATGATCCCGGGTTTGCCGTGTGCCGACATCGCCACCGCATGAAAACGGTGCTGATATTTATGCTGTAGATCCCCCACCTTCTTCACCACTTCATCCGGCAGCCGCTGGGCGATAAAATCTGAAATCACCACTGCGTCGGCATCTTGCCACTGCGGATTTTGCAGATGTTCAATAATGGCGCGGAAACAACTGGCCATATCGGTACCGCCGCGAAAGCGTTGGCTTAGAAAGCGGATCGCCTGCTCCAGTCCCTGCGGGCTGGTCAGCTCGTAGCGCACCACTTCGCTTGAAAACAACATAATGTAGCAGCGGCGATTATCAGCGAGCGCCACGCGCATCAGTGCCAGACAGAAGGCTTTGGCGCACTGTTCATTGAAGCCACCCATGGAACCGGAAGTGTCCACGCAGACGATAAAGGGTCCGCGTGGTTGCTCATCTTCGTCCTGGCGAACAACTGGACGCTCAGTGATCTTCTCGTGCCAGGAATCGCCATGTAGACGGTAGGTCAGTAACTGTTTTTCCACCAGCCGACGATAAAACTCATACTCCAGCTCCGTGATACCCAGCGTAGCCAGCTCCGGTGGTAGTAGCCGCAGGATATCGTCGCTTTGCTGGATGCCATCAACCTGTTCTGGCACGGTGGAGGGCTCGCGTACTAGCGCGCGGAAGGTTTCCATCGGTGCATCTTTCTTCGGCACTGACTTCGCTTCGCGAGAACGTCCCAGCTGCTCGGCCAGGCGCATTAATTCCGGTTGTTGGCTGAGAAACTCACCGTATTTTACGATCAGCTGATAGTCGCCGCGATTAAGCTGCCCGGCGCTCATATCCCACAGTCGCCCACCCGCGCTGTCATTATCCACCAGCACCGGTTCAAGCTGCCCGCTCAGGGTCATGCGTTCCTGGACTTCACTGAGCAGTTGTTCTCGCTCTTCTTCCAGCAATTGCTGGTTAATTGAAGTGACCTGAACAACAAGGCTTAAGCGCCAGCGTTGTAGAAAGAGCGTGTGCAATGCGGGAGTAAAGGTCGCATTGTTGGCAACCAACTGCTGCGCTTGCGCGGCAAAGGGAGATTGCACCCGTTTTAAGAGTGCCTGAATCTGCGGGAGCTGGACGATAAATTGGGTCGTCGATAGGAGCTGGCTTTGCTGATAGCAGATAACCTCTTCTTCCAGTTCCTCCGGAACCGGGGCCCCTTTCAGGCGATTTTTAAAGGTTTCACGCCACCGGGGAAGATCTTCGGTAATCGCGCTTTTTAAACGGGGAAATTTTTCAAAAAAGACCGCCAACTGTGGTGAGGCCAGCAGGGCAATGATCATCTCTTCGATCATCCCCTCTTCACTGACCGCCAGCATCATGTTGAGCGTATCAACGGTCAGCATTAAAGTTGCGCCTGCTTAATCTGAACAGCGACGTCTTGCAGGCTGGCCTCAATACGGCCTAACCATTCTTCGTTCACAAACAGGCATTTTTGCTGCTCGCTAAAACGGTTGTGCTGCTGGTGCCACTCTTCGTGAAGGGCGGTGAGCTGCTGGCGGATCTCGGTCGGCATATTCTCCGGCGTGCTGTTGCCCGGCAGTGATAATCGAGAACCCTGAAGGCTGACATCGCGCACCACCAGGTGCTGTGCTGCATCAACTTCCATATTGAGCGTCAGTGCAAACCCAATACCGTTAAGTTTGCCGCGGATCTCACCCCCTTTTTCCAGCCAATTCTCCAGCACCTGGTGTTCGAAGGTGATGTGAACGACTTGAATATCATGCAGCTTAAGCGGTTTTTGTAACAGCAGCGTCACCGTTGGCGGCTGCACCTCTGGTGGCAGTTCATAGTGCGGTTTACGGCTAAACATGCCGCCCAGACGAGTCACTTTCAGCGCCGTTTTGTCGCTTTGCTGCTGCTGAAGCTGTAAGCGTTGCTGGGTAATTGAGCCCAGCTTGTTGAGCATCGCTTGCTGCTGCCATGCGTGCCCGGTCATCAAAATATCTATCTGTTGTTGCAGTAAATTCCGGCTTTCAGCGTCGTGCCACAGGCACTCTTTTAGCAAGATCAGATCGATCGGCGCGACGCTGTCTCGGCCGCTGAAAAAGGCGCAGGCTTGCAGTAAGCGGACGGCTTTCTTCCAGCGACGGTCTGAGACATATGGTGCATTCGGTAAGTTATCCAGTTGCTGACGCAGCGTGAATACCAGTTCAAAAACCGCATCCGGCAGTTTGACCTTGCCGATATCTTTCTGCCACTGGAAGTACTCTTCATCTGTGACCTGCAGATTTGGCGGGATAGGGTTATCGTTTTCATCCTGCTGGCTAATCAGCATTGAACGGAAGTTGCCTTTATCCTGCACTTTGTCGAGCCACAGGCGAATCAACATACGGTCATAGAGCGCTTCCAGGCTGCTTTCGGCTTCTGGTAGTTCGTTAGACGCGGTGACCAGTAGTCGCATTGGGATTTTGTCGACGTTGGCGCCGTTACGGAAGTGGCGTTCATTGATCGCGGTCAGCAGGGTATTGAGGATGGCCGGGCCGGCTTTCCAGATTTCATCGAGAAAGACGATCTCCGCTTCCGGCAGATAGCCAGCGGTCAGGCGCTCATAGCGGCCTTCATCTTTTAACGCCTGAATAGACAGCGGACCAAAGACTTCTTCCGGCGTGGAAAAACGGGTCATCAAATATTCAAACGCGCGGGCATGCTGGAAGGCGAATTTCAGGCGACGAGCGATCAGGCTTTTAGCAATTCCGGGTGGGCCGAGTAAAAAGACGCTCTCGCCGCTCAGCGCTGCCAGAAGACACAGGCGAATGGCGTGACTACGTTCAAAGAGCCCTTTCTCTAACGCACTGCTTAACCGAGAAATTCTTTCTGCTAATAAATGTGGTTGGGCCATAATTAACCTGCGTCCTTTCGCCATGTAATCAG
Source organism: Kluyvera intermedia (assembly GCF_034424175.1). Taxonomy (NCBI): domain Bacteria; kingdom Pseudomonadati; phylum Pseudomonadota; class Gammaproteobacteria; order Enterobacterales; family Enterobacteriaceae; genus Kluyvera; species Kluyvera intermedia. The sequence goes on along the minus strand of NZ_CP139986.1, from coordinate 4,695,176 downwards.
CTAACTGGCTGAGTATAGACGTTTAAGTCTGGCGGTGAATAGCCTGAATAGTCCTTCGCGATTTATTGAGGCAGGTTAAGATGACGCGATTAAGGGGTACGATTTTGATGCTAATCGTGCATACTGTGCGCTTTTCGTGGGCCAAGGGACTAGGCACACATTTGTTTTATAAACGAAAGACTAGTCTATGAGCACTGATAAGAAACAATCTTTATCAGCGATTACACTCGCTGCAATTGGCGTGGTATACGGCGACATCGGTACCAGCCCTCTTTATACACTTCGTGAATGCTTGTCTGGTCAGTTTGGTTTTGGCGTTGAACGAGATGCCGTTTTTGGCTTCCTGTCGCTTATCTTCTGGCTGCTGATTTTTACCGTCTCACTCAAATACATCACTTTCGTGATGCGCGCGGATAACGCGGGTGAAGGTGGGATCCTGACGCTGATGTCACTGGCGGGACGCAACACGTCTGCGAGAACCACATCGGTATTGGTGATCCTGGGGCTTATCGGCGGTAGTTTCTTCTATGGCGAAGTGGTTATTACCCCGGCTATTTCGGTTATGTCAGCGATAGAAGGTCTGGAAATTATCGCGCCCGATCTCGATACCTGGGTTGTCCCTATCTCGATTATCGTTCTGACGCTGCTGTTTGCTATCCAGAAACACGGTACCAGCATGGTCGGCAAACTGTTCGCCCCTATTATGCTGGTGTGGTTCCTGCTGTTGGCGGTGCTGGGCGCGCGCAGTATCATGGATAACCCAGACGTTCTGCATGCGCTGAATCCTTACTGGGCGGTACATTTCTTCCTTGAGTACAAGACCGTTTCGTTTGTGGCTCTGGGCGCCGTCGTGCTGTCGATTACCGGTGTGGAAGCACTTTACGCCGACATGGGGCATTTCGGTAAGTTGCCAATTCGTCTGGCCTGGTTCTCGGTGGTGTTGCCTTCGCTGGTGCTCAACTACTTTGGTCAGGGTGCGCTGTTGTTAAAACATCCGGAAGCGATTAAGAACCCCTTCTTCCTGCTGGCACCTGATTGGGCGTTGATCCCAATGCTGATTATCGCAGCGCTAGCGACAGTTATTGCCTCTCAAGCAGTGATTTCCGGGGTCTTCTCGCTAACGCGTCAGGCCGTGCGTTTAGGGTATTTGTCGCCGATGCGGATTATCCATACCTCGGAAATGGAGTCCGGGCAGATTTATATTCCGTTTATCAACTGGCTGCTCTACATCTCCGTGGTTATCGTGATTGTTAGCTTTGAGCACTCCTCGAACCTGGCGGCGGCGTACGGTATTGCGGTAACGGGAACTATGGTGCTGACCACCATCCTGTTCACCACGGTGGCGCGTAAAAACTGGCGCTGGAATAAATTTGTCGTGGCGTTGATGCTGGTGGGCTTTATGTGCATCGATATCCCGCTGTTCTCGGCGAACCTCGATAAAATCATCTCCGGCGGTTGGTTGCCGCTGACGCTGGCGCTGATCATGTTTACCATTATGACCACCTGGAAAAGTGAGCGTTTCCGTCTGCTGCGCCGGATGCACGAACACGGTAACTCTCTGGAGGCGATGATAGCGTCACTCGAGAAATCGCCGCCGGTACGCGTACCGGGTACTGCGGTATATATGTCACGTGCGCTTAACGTTATTCCGTTTGCCATGATGCATAACCTCAAGCACAACAAGGTGCTGCATGAGCGGGTGATTCTTCTGACGTTGCGGACTGAAGATGCGCCGTATGTTCATAACGTACGTCGCGTGCAGATAGAGCAACTCTCGCCAACCTTCTGGCGTGTGGTAGCAAGCTACGGCTGGCGTGAAACCCCGAATGTTGAAGAAGTATTCCACCGCTGTGGTCTGGAAGGCTTAAGCTGCCGGATGATGGAAACGTCATTCTTCATGTCGCATGAGTCACTGATTGTCGGTAAGCGTCCGTGGTATCTGCGTCTGCGCGGTAAGCTGTACTTGCTGTTGCAACGCAACGCGCTTCGCGCGCCGGACCAGTTCGAGATCCCGCCAAACCGGGTTATCGAATTGGGTACCCAGGTCGAAATCTAAACAATCAATGCCCTCCCTCATTTCGATGGAGGGCATTTTTTTATCTCACTTTCTTTCTTCGCGAAACGTTTCGATAGCGATCACATTTCTATAACCTAGTGGTGGTTTTCTGTGCGCACTTAAGACTAAACTTAGTTCAGCGAAACGTTTCGCTAGTGGAGCAAGAAAACAAATGAAGAAAGGCACGGTACTTAACTCTGAAATCTCATCGGTTATCTCCCGTCTGGGTCATACCGATACGCTGGTGGTGTGCGATGCGGGTTTACCTATTCCCCATAGCACCGCGCGCATTGATATGGCGTTAACCCAGGGCGTTCCCACCTTTATGCAGGTATTAGGCGTGGTGACGCAAGAGATGCAGGTTGAGGCAGCCATTCTCGCAACGGAAATTCAACAGCATAATCCGCAACTCCACGAAACGTTGCTCAAACACATCGAGCAGCTGCAACAACACCAGGGAAATACCATTGACGTTCGTTACGTCTCGCATGAACAGTTCAAACAACAAACCGCAGACAGTCAGGCGGTGATTCGCAGCGGGGAATGTTCCCCGTATGCGAATATCATTCTTTGTGCTGGCGTCACCTTCTGAGGCCATCATGGACGCACTCTTACAACTCAAAGGGATCGATAAATCGTTCCCGGGCGTGAAGGCGCTCTCCGGTGCTGCGTTAAATGTCTATTCCGGGCGCGTGATGGCGCTGGTGGGCGAAAACGGCGCGGGCAAATCCACCATGATGAAAGTGCTGACCGGGATTTATGCCCGTGACGCCGGTTCATTATTATGGCTGGGTAAAGAAACCACCTTCACCGGCCCGAAATCCTCCCAGGAAGCCGGTATCGGCATCATCCACCAGGAATTGAACCTGATCCCACAACTGACGATTGCTGAGAACATTTTTCTCGGCCGTGAGTTTGTGAATCGTTTTGGCAAAATCGACTGGAAGAAGATGTATGCCGAAGCCGACGTTCTGCTGGCGAAACTGAATCTGCGCTTTAAAAGCGACCGTTTAGTCGGCGAACTCTCGATTGGCGATCAGCAGATGGTGGAAATCGCCAAAGTGCTGAGCTTCGAGTCGAAAGTCATCATTATGGATGAACCGACCGATGCGCTGACCGATACCGAAACTGAATCCCTGTTCCGCGTGATCCGCGAGCTGAAATCGCAGGGGCGCGGCATTGTCTATATTTCTCACCGTATGAAAGAGATCTTCGAGATTTGCGACGACGTAACGGTCTTCCGCGACGGTCAATTTATTGCCGAGCGTGAAGTCGCCAGTCTCGATGAAGATCTGCTGATTGAAATGATGGTGGGGCGCAAGCTTGAAGATCAATATCCGCGCATTGATAAAGCGCCGGGTGATATCCGCCTGAAGGTGGATGCGTTGTGTGGTCCGGGCGTGGAAAACGTCTCCTTTACCCTGCGTAAAGGTGAAATTCTTGGCGTTGCTGGGCTGATGGGCGCTGGGCGCACGGAACTGATGAAAGTGCTGTACGGCGCGCTGCCACGTACCAGCGGCTACGTTACCCTCGATGGTCATGAAGTGGTGACTCGCTCGCCGCAGGATGGTCTGGCAAACGGCATCGTTTATATCTCTGAAGACCGTAAACGTGATGGCCTGGTACTGGGCATGTCGGTGAAAGAGAACATGTCGCTGACCGCATTGCGCTATTTCAGCCGTGCCGGCGGTAGCCTCAAACATAAAGATGAGCAGCAGGCAGTGAGCGACTTTATCCGCCTGTTCAACGTAAAAACCCCTTCCATGGAACAGGCTATCGGCCTGCTGTCCGGCGGTAACCAGCAGAAAGTCGCCATCGCCCGCGGTCTGATGACCCGTCCGAAAGTGTTGATTCTGGATGAACCGACGCGCGGCGTAGATGTGGGCGCGAAGAAAGAGATTTATCAGCTGATCAACCAGTTCAAGGCCGATGGTCTGAGCATCATTCTGGTCTCATCCGAGATGCCAGAAGTATTGGGGATGAGCGATCGCATTATTGTGATGCATGAAGGGCATCTCGGCGGTGAGTTTTCACGCGAGCAGGCCACCCAGGAAGTATTAATGGCTGCCGCTGTGGGCAAGCTTAACCGCGTGAACCAGGAGTAAAAAAGATGACAACCCAGTCTGTGGCAGGTCGCCGCTATTTCACTAAAGCATGGCTGCTCGAGCAAAAATCGCTGATTGCCTTGCTGGTGCTGATAGCGGTTGTGTCGACCATGAGCCCAAACTTTTTTACCGTCAATAACCTGTTCAACATCCTGCAGCAAACCTCCGTGAATGCGATCATGGCGGTTGGGATGACGCTGGTCATTTTAACGTCGGGAATCGACCTGTCCGTCGGTTCTTTGCTGGCGTTGACCGGCGCGGTCGCCGCGTCGATTGTGGGCATCGAAGTCAATGCGTTGGTGGCGGTTGCTGCCGCACTCGCATTAGGTGCCGCAATCGGGGCCGTTACCGGTGTGATTGTCGCCAAAGGACGCGTTCAGGCGTTTATTGCCACGCTGGTGATGATGCTGCTGCTGCGCGGTGTGACGATGGTGTACACCAACGGCAGTCCGGTGAATACCGGGTTTACCGATAATGCCGACGTATTCGGTTGGTTCGGTATTGGTCGCCCGCTGGGCATTCCTACGCCGGTGTGGATCATGGGGATTGTCTTCCTCGCGGCATGGTACATGCTGCATCACACTCGTCTGGGTCGTTATATCTATGCGCTGGGTGGCAACGAAGCGGCAACGCGTCTTTCCGGTATCAGCGTCAATAAAGTTAAAATTATCGTCTACTCTTTGTGTGGATTATTGTCGGCGCTGGCGGGCATCATTGAAGTGGCGCGTCTCTCTTCGGCACAACCTACGGCGGGTACAGGCTATGAGCTGGATGCCATCGCGGCAGTTGTTCTAGGCGGTACTAGTCTGGCTGGCGGTAAAGGTCGTATCGTCGGCACACTTATCGGTGCGCTGATCCTTGGTTTTCTGAATAACGGTTTGAACTTATTAGGTGTTTCTTCTTATTACCAGATGATCGTTAAAGCAGTTGTTATCCTGCTTGCGGTGCTGGTGGACAACAAAAAGCAATAACCCACGACACTACAGGACATCTTAGATATGAACATGAAAAAACTGGCTACCCTGGTTTCTGCGGTTGCGCTGAGCGCCACCGTCAGCGCGAATGCGATGGCAAAAGACACCATTGCACTGGTTATCTCTACGCTGAATAACCCGTTCTTTGTTTCCTTGAAGGATGGCGCACAGAAAGAAGCGGACAAACTGGGTTATAACCTGGTGGTTCTGGACTCACAGAACAACCCGGCGAAAGAGCTGGCTAACGTTCAGGACTTAACCGTTCGCGGCACCAAAATCCTGCTGATAAACCCTACTGACTCTGATGCAGTGGGTAATGCCATCAAGATGGCTAACCAGGCTAAAATCCCGGTTATCACCCTTGACCGCGTGGCATCTAAAGGCGACGTCGTGAGCCATATTGCTTCCGATAACGTACTGGGCGGTAAAATCGCTGGTGATTACATCGCGAAGAAAGAAGGTGAAGGCGCCAAAGTTATTGAGCTGCAAGGTATTGCCGGGACATCCGCTGCGCGTGAGCGTGGTGAAGGTTTCCAGCAGGCCGTGGCTGCGCATAAATTTAACGTGCTGGCGAGCCAGCCGGCAGATTTCGACCGTACTAAAGGCCTGAACGTCATGCAGAACCTGCTGACCGCGCATCCTGATGTGAAAGCGGTATTTGCACAGAATGACGAAATGGCGCTGGGTGCACTGCGTGCACTGCAAACTGCGGGCAAATCCGACGTGATGGTTGTTGGTTTTGACGGTACGCCGGACGGTGAAAAAGCGGTTAAAGATGGCAAGCTGGCGGCAACAATTGCTCAGTTGCCTGACCAGATCGGTGCAAAAGGCGTTGAAACCGCTGACAAAGTACTGAAAGGCGAAAAGGTACAGGCGAAATATCCTGTTGACCTGAAGCTGGTTATCAAGCAGTAATAACGCGAATGCGAATCAGGCTTTTAAGGCCTGAGGGACAATATCAATAAAGAAAAGTAGGGCACGCGCCACCGGTTTACCGGTGGCGCATCTTACCGGACACTCTGAAAATGAAAACCGCAGGCAAACTCGTCGTTCTTGGCAGCATCAATGCCGATCACATTCTCAATCTTGACGCTTTCCCGACGCCTGGCGAAACCGTTACCGGTAGTCATTATCAGGTCGCTTTCGGCGGCAAAGGTGCGAATCAGGCAGTGGCTGCCGGACGCAGCGGCGCGGATATCGCATTCATTGCCTGCACTGGCGACGATGATATCGGCGAACGTATCCGCAAACAGCTCCTGGTCGATCGCATTGACGTCGCGCCCGTGAGCGCGGTATCCGGCGAATCAACCGGCGTGGCGCTGATCTTTGTTAACGGTGAAGGCGAAAACGTCATTGGCATTCATGCTGGTGCTAACGCCGCCCTCTCTACGGCATTAGTTGACGCGCAGCGTGAGCGTATAGCTCAGGCCGATGCGTTGTTGATGCAGCTTGAATCCCCGCTGGACAGCGTACTGCTGGCCGCAAAGATTGCCCACCAAAACCAGACGACCGTGGTATTGAACCCGGCGCCGGCACGTGAACTGCCGGATACGCTGTTGTCGCTGGTGGATATCATTACCCCGAATGAAACTGAAGCCGAGAAGCTGACCGGTGTGCGGGTTGAAAACGATGATGATGCAGCCAAAGCCGCGCAAGTTTTGCATGCCAAAGGCATCGACACAGTGATTATCACGCTGGGTAGCCGCGGCGTATGGGCCAGCGTCAAAGGCGAAGGTCGTCGCGTTCCGGGCTTTAAAGTCCAGGCTATCGACACCATTGCCGCAGGCGACACTTTTAACGGCGCGCTGATGACCGCTCTGCTGGAGAAAACACCGCTGGCCAACGCGCTGCGTTTTGCTCATGCTGCTGCGGCCATTGCCGTCACGCGCAAAGGGGCACAGCCCTCGGTGCCGTGGCGTGAAGAGATCGACGAATTTTTACGTCAACAGGGGTAACGCTTGGCCACGATGAAGGATGTTGCTCGCCTGGCGGGCGTTTCCACCTCCACGGTATCTCACGTCATTAATAAGGACCGGTTTGTCAGCGAGACCATTACCGGGAAAGTTGATGCGGCTATAAAAAGCCTCAATTACGCGCCATCTGCGCTGGCGCGTAGCCTCAAGCTAAATCAAACTCGCACAATCGGTATGCTGATTACCGCCAGTACCAATCCGTTCTACTCTGAACTGGTGCGCGGCGTGGAACGTAGCTGTTTTGAGCGTGGCTACAGCCTGGTGCTGTGCAATACGGAAGGCGATGAACAGCGGATGAACAGCAATCTTGAGACGTTGATGCAAAAACGCGTTGATGGGCTGCTACTGCTGTGTACTGAAACGCACCAGCCGTCGCTGGAAATCATGCAGCGCTATCCTTCAATTCCTTCCGTGATGATGGACTGGGCGCCGTTCGACGGTGATAGCGACCTGATTCAGGACAACTCGCTGCTTGGTGGTGATATGGCGACGCGTTATTTAATCGAACGCGGCTACTCGCGTATTGCCTGTATTTCCGGGCCTCTGGATAAAACGCCTGCGCGTCTACGTCTGGAAGGGTATCGGGAAGCGATGCATAACGCTAAACTGCCGATCCCAGACGGTTATGAGATCACCAGTAACTTTGAGTTTGGCGGTGGCCTTGATGCGATGCAGCAACTGCTGACGCACCCGGTTCGACCGGATGCGGTATTTGTTGGTAACGATGCGATGGCCGTTGGCGTCTATCAGGCGTTATACCTGGCTGGGCTGCGTGTTCCACAGGATATGGCGGTGATTGGCTATGACGATATTGAACTGGCGCGTTACATGACGCCGCCGTTGACCACCATTCACCAGCCGAAAGACGAGCTGGGCGAACTGGCGATTGATGTGCTGATCCACCGTATTTCCCAGCCCGGACAGAAACAGCAGCGTATGCAATTAACGCCCGAGCTGGTGGTTCGTGGTTCGGTTTAAAGCTAGTGCTTTTCCTTAATCAGGTTCCGACCATCTTTAGGCTTAAGCAGCATAAACATGAATGCCGATATCACCGTGATAACGCCCATGGTAATAAAGGTATAGTGGAACTGATCGACAGTCGTTGCCCCTTCAATGCTCTGATACGACCGGAGCACCGCGGCGCTAATGGCGACACCAAGACTAATCGACAATTGCTGTGTCACGGCGAGTAGGCTATTGCCGCCACTGGCGTTATCGTCGGTTAAGTCCGCAAGCGTAATGGTGTTCATCGAGGTGAATTGCGTCGACATCGCCATCCCCAACACAAACAGCGGCAGTATCAACATCCATATCGGCATGCCTGGCGACTGGAATGAGAACTGCGCGATCATCAAACCAATAAACAGCGTCACGCCGACCAACGTTTTCCGATAGCCTAAACGACGCAGCACCTGAGTGACGGTTGATTTTGCCACGATGGAGCCGACAGCCGTCGGTGCCATCATGCAGCCAGCAATTAATGCCGAATAGCCAAAGCCCACCTGCAACATGAGCGGCATCAGGAACGGTACGCAGCCGGTGCCTAAACGCGTAGCCAGATTACCGGCAATACCGACGGAGAAGGTCCGGGTCTTAAATAATGATAGCGAGATCAGTGGCGACGGGTGTTTGCGAGCGTGACGGATATACATCAGTAATAGAAGAAGACTGAATAGCACGACCATTAAGGCAATCCAGCTTGCCACAATCTGCTCGCCCAGCAATTCCATACCAATAGAGAACAGGACCAGGCTCAAACCAAACAGCAAGAAACCTGAGAGGTCAAAGCGCCGTCGGGGCGTCGTGAAGTTCGGCATATATTTACGGGCGTATATTATTCCCGCGACGCCAATGGGAATGTTAATCAGGAAAATCCAGTGCCATGTCGCCCAAGTGACGAATACGCCGCCCAGCACCGGCCCCAATATTGGGCCAATCAATCCCGGCATAGTGACAAAATTAAGCACGGGCAGCAGTTCGCTTCGCGGGTAGGCGCGCAGAAGCGCCAGACGTGCGACGGGCATCATCATCGCGCCACCTACACCCTGGATGATGCGAAAGATAACCAGCTCAGATAATGAACTTGATAGCGCACAGGCGAGTGAGCCCAGGGTAAACAGACTTACGGCCAGCATAAAGATACGCCGGGTGCCGAAACGGTCGGCTAGCCAGCCACTCACCGGGATCAGCATGGCGACGGTGAGGGTATAACTGATAATCGCCGACTGCATCGCTAATGGAGAGCGGTTAAGGCTGTGCGCAATAGCGGGGAGCGCGGTATTCAGGATAGTGGCGTCCAGCGCCTGCATAAAGAAGGCCATCGCCGCTATCCACGGTAGCCCGGCCATACTCCGAGCTTTCATTTCGGTCATTCGCTGTCCTTTATACTAATGCCCGGATATGTGGGGCATTTAATAACGCCTGGCAGGCTATCAGCGCTTGTTGACCATCACCTGCCTGTATTGCATCAACAATAGCCTGGTGGCTGGCCAGCTCAATCACTTCATCTTCAGTAATAGAAGTGAAATAGATGTGGTACACGGAATGAAAGAGTTTAGAGAATGAGGTCAGGAATGGATTCGCGCACATTTCATAGATGTGTTCATGCCAGGATGTGTCGATATCAATCCAGCGATCGCGGTCGAAGGCTTTCTCCAGCTTAGCCATCTCTTGCATTAATGTGTTGAGGTGCGCCTTTTGTTCGGCTGTCCCGAGCGTTGCAGCTAACATACATGCCTGAGGTTCCAGGCTGCGGCGCAGCACGAGGAAATGCTTCATGACCGACTGGAAGTTATCGGTGGTGAGCCACCAGGATATGAGGTCGGTGTCGAGGAAGTTCCAGTGTGCCTGGGGCATCACGCGGGTGCCAATACGTGGGCGGGGGAGTAGCATGCCTTTTGCCGAGAGAGTTTTCACCGCTTCACGAACGGCGGTGCGGCTCACGCCGAAAATCTCGCCAAGTTCCATTTCACCGGGGAGAATGCTCTCCGGTGGATACTCGCCGGTTAATATCTTCTGGGCTATCTTCTCAGCCAGGACCCAAGAGATGTTTTTTTGAGCTGCCAGTTGCTGTGCGGTTAAGGACATAAATGCCATTCCTATTATTTGTTTTTCATTAGTATGCCATTTGACGTGTGGAATCGGTGTTAAAAACAGCAATCCAGGCCTTTTACGGCGTATTCGTAAGCAATTTGATGAAAAAAATAGCGAGCGATAAATTAATTCAAATTTATGCTTGCGGGATCTCAATAACTCCCTATAATGCGGCCCCACTGAGACGGAACAACGGCAAGCAAGCCGCCGGGTCAGCAGGGGTTCTTAAGAGAACGCCGACAGAGAAAAGCGAAATTAAATGCTTGACTCTGAAAGAGGAAAGCGTAATATACGCCACCTCGCAACAGTGAGCGAAAGCCGTGTTGCACTGCTCTTTAACAATTTATCAGACAATCTGTGTGGGCACTCGAAGATACGGATTCTTAAACGTCGCAAGACGCTAAATGAATACCAAGTCTCAACGAGTGAACATACGTAATTCATTACGAAGTTTAATTTATTGAGCATCAAACACTTAAATTGAAGAGTTTGATCATGGCTCAGATTGAACGCTGGCGGCAGGCCTAACACATGCAAGTCGAACGGTAGCACAGAGAGCTTGCTCTTGGGTGACGAGTGGCGGACGGGTGAGTAATGTCTGGGAAACTGCCCGATGGAGGGGGATAACTACTGGAAACGGTAGCTAATACCGCATAACGTCGCAAGACCAAAGTGGGGGACCTTCGGGCCTCACACCATCGGATGTGCCCAGATGGGATTAGCTAGTAGGTGGGGTAACGGCTCACCTAGGCGACGATCCCTAGCTGGTCTGAGAGGATGACCAGCCACACTGGAACTGAGACACGGTCCAGACTCCTACGGGAGGCAGCAGTGGGGAATATTGCACAATGGGCGCAAGCCTGATGCAGCCATGCCGCGTGTATGAAGAAGGCCTTCGGGTTGTAAAGTACTTTCAGCGAGGAGGAAGGCATTGTGGTTAATAACCGCAGTGATTGACGTTACTCGCAGAAGAAGCACCGGCTAACTCCGTGCCAGCAGCCGCGGTAATACGGAGGGTGCAAGCGTTAATCGGAATTACTGGGCGTAAAGCGCACGCAGGCGGTCTGTCAAGTCGGATGTGAAATCCCCGGGCTCAACCTGGGAACTGCATTCGAAACTGGCAGGCTAGAGTCTTGTAGAGGGGGGTAGAATTCCAGGTGTAGCGGTGAAATGCGTAGAGATCTGGAGGAATACCGGTGGCGAAGGCGGCCCCCTGGACAAAGACTGACGCTCAGGTGCGAAAGCGTGGGGAGCAAACAGGATTAGATACCCTGGTAGTCCACGCCGTAAACGATGTCGACTTGGAGGTTGTTCCCTTGAGGAGTGGCTTCCGGAGCTAACGCGTTAAGTCGACCGCCTGGGGAGTACGGCCGCAAGGTTAAAACTCAAATGAATTGACGGGGGCCCGCACAAGCGGTGGAGCATGTGGTTTAATTCGATGCAACGCGAAGAACCTTACCTACTCTTGACATCCAGAGAACTTAGCAGAGATGCTTTGGTGCCTTCGGGAACTCTGAGACAGGTGCTGCATGGCTGTCGTCAGCTCGTGTTGTGAAATGTTGGGTTAAGTCCCGCAACGAGCGCAACCCTTATCCTTTGTTGCCAGCGGTTCGGCCGGGAACTCAAAGGAGACTGCCAGTGATAAACTGGAGGAAGGTGGGGATGACGTCAAGTCATCATGGCCCTTACGAGTAGGGCTACACACGTGCTACAATGGCATATACAAAGAGAAGCGACCTCGCGAGAGCAAGCGGACCTCATAAAGTATGTCGTAGTCCGGATCGGAGTCTGCAACTCGACTCCGTGAAGTCGGAATCGCTAGTAATCGTAGATCAGAATGCTACGGTGAATACGTTCCCGGGCCTTGTACACACCGCCCGTCACACCATGGGAGTGGGTTGCAAAAGAAGTAGGTAGCTTAACCTTCGGGAGGGCGCTTACCACTTTGTGATTCATGACTGGGGTGAAGTCGTAACAAGGTAACCGTAGGGGAACCTGCGGTTGGATCACCTCCTTACCTTAAAGAAACGTGCTTTGAAGTGTCCACACAGATTGTCTGATGAATGATGAACTTCTGAATGTACTTACGAGTGCATTAAGAAGTTTTGCTCTTTAAAAATCTGGATCAAGCTGAAAATTGAAACGACACACTGTGTCTGTTCTCCGTAATAAGAACAGATAAGCGGTGTGTTCGAGTCTCTCAAATTTTCGCAACGCGGAATGTTTTACGAAACATCTTCGGGTTGTGAGGTTAAGCGACTAAGCGTACACGGTGGATGCCCTGGCAGTCAGAGGCGATGAAGGACGTGCTAATCTGCGATAAGCGTCGGTAAGGTGATATGAACCGTTATAACCGACGATTTCCGAATGGGGAAACCCAGTGTGTTTCGACACACTATCATTACGTGAATACATAGCGTAATGAAGCGAACCGGGGGAACTGAAACATCTAAGTACCCCGAGGAAAAGAAATCAACCGAGATTCCCCTAGTAGCGGCGAGCGAACGGGGAGCAGCCCAGAGTCTGAATCAGCATGTGTGTTAGTGGAACGGTCTGGAAAGTCCGGCGATACAGGGTGATAGCCCCGTACACAAAAATGCATGTGTTGTGAACTCGAAGAGTAGGGCGGGACACGTGGTATCCTGTCTGAATATGGGGGGACCATCCTCCAAGGCTAAATACTCCTGACTGACCGATAGTGAACCAGTACCGTGAGGGAAAGGCGAAAAGAACCCCGGCGAGGGGAGTGAAACAGAACCTGAAACCGTGTACGTACAAGCAGTGGGAGCCTTGATTTATCAGGGTGACTGCGTACCTTTTGTATAATGGGTCAGCGACTTATATTCTGTAGCAAGGTTAACCGAATAGGGGAGCCGAAGGGAAACCGAGTCTTAACTGGGCGTTAAGTTGCAGGGTATAGACCCGAAACCCGGTGATCTAGCCATGGGCAGGTTGAAGGTTGGGTAACACTAACTGGAGGACCGAACCGACTAATGTTGAAAAATTAGCGGATGACTTGTGGCTGGGGGTGAAAGGCCAATCAAACCGGGAGATAGCTGGTTCTCCCCGAAAGCTATTTAGGTAGCGCCTCGTGAACTCATCTTCGGGGGTAGAGCACTGTTTCGGCTAGGGGGTCATCCCGACTTACCAACCCGATGCAAACTACGAATACCGAAGAATGTTATCACGGGAGACACACGGCGGGTGCTAACGTCCGTCGTGAAGAGGGAAACAACCCAGACCGCCAGCTAAGGTCCCAAAGTCACAGTTAAGTGGGAAACGATGTGGGAAGGCTCAGACAGCCAGGATGTTGGCTTAGAAGCAGCCATCATTTAAAGAAAGCGTAATAGCTCACTGGTCGAGTCGGCCTGCGCGGAAGATGTAACGGGGCTAAACTGTGCACCGAAGCTGCGGCAGCGACACTATGTGTTGTTGGGTAGGGGAGCGTTCTGTAAGCCGTTGAAGGTGTCCTGTGAGGGGTGCTGGAGGTATCAGAAGTGCGAATGCTGACATAAGTAACGATAATGCGGGTGAAAAACCCGCACGCCGGAAGACCAAGGGTTCCTGTCCAACGTTAATCGGGGCAGGGTGAGTCGACCCCTAAGGCGAGGCCGAAAGGCGTAGTCGATGGGAAACAGGTTAATATTCCTGTACTTGGTGTTACTGCGAAGGGGGGACGGAGAGGGCTATGTTAGCCGGGCGACGGTTGTCCCGGTTTAAGCATGTAGGCGGAGAGTTTAGGTAAATCCGGACTCTTATTAACGCTGAGGTGTGATGACGAGGCACTACGGTGCTGAAGTAACAAATGCCGCACTTCCAGGAAAAGCCTCTAAGCATCAGGTAACATCAAATCGTACCCCAAACCGACACAGGTGGTCAGGTAGAGAATACCAAGGCGCTTGAGAGAACTCGGGTGAAGGAACTAGGCAAAATGGTGCCGTAACTTCGGGAGAAGGCACGCTGATATGTAGGTGAAGTGGTTTACCCATGGAGCTGAAATCAGTCGAAGATACCAGCTGGCTGCAACTGTTTATTAAAAACACAGCACTGTGCAAACACGAAAGTGGACGTATACGGTGTGACGCCTGCCCGGTGCCGGAAGGTTAATTGATGGGGTTAGCTGTAAGGCGAAGCTCTTGATCGAAGCCCCGGTAAACGGCGGCCGTAACTATAACGGTCCTAAGGTAGCGAAATTCCTTGTCGGGTAAGTTCCGACCTGCACGAATGGCGTAATGATGGCCAGGCTGTCTCCACCCGAGACTCAGTGAAATTGAACTCGCTGTGAAGATGCAGTGTACCCGCGGCAAGACGGAAAGACCCCGTGAACCTTTACTATAGCTTGACACTGAACACTGGTCCTTGATGTGTAGGATAGGTGGGAGGCTTTGAAGTGTGGACGCCAGTCTGCATGGAGCCAACCTTGAAATACCACCCTTTAATGGCTGGTGTTCTAACGTAGACCCGTTACCCGGGTTGCGGACAGTGTCTGGTGGGTAGTTTGACTGGGGCGGTCTCCTCCTAAAGAGTAACGGAGGAGCACGAAGGTTAGCTAATCCTGGTCGGACATCAGGAGGTTAGTGCAATGGCATAAGCTAGCTTGACTGCGAGAGTGACGGCTCGAGCAGGTGCGAAAGCAGGTCATAGTGATCCGGTGGTTCTGAATGGAAGGGCCATCGCTCAACGGATAAAAGGTACTCCGGGGATAACAGGCTGATACCGCCCAAGAGTTCATATCGACGGCGGTGTTTGGCACCTCGATGTCGGCTCATCACATCCTGGGGCTGAAGTAGGTCCCAAGGGTATGGCTGTTCGCCATTTAAAGTGGTACGCGAGCTGGGTTTAGAACGTCGTGAGACAGTTCGGTCCCTATCTGCCGTGGGCGCTGGAGAATTGAGGGGGGCTGCTCCTAGTACGAGAGGACCGGAGTGGACGCATCACTGGTGTTCGGGTTGTCATGCCAATGGCATTGCCCGGTAGCTAAATGCGGAAAAGATAAGTGCTGAAAGCATCTAAGCACGAAACTTGCCCCGAGATGAGTTCTCCCTGACTCCTTGAGAGTCCTGAAGGAACGTTGAAGACTACGACGTTGATAGGCTGGGTGTGTAAGCGTAGCGATACGTTGAGCTAACCAGTACTAATGAACCGTGAGGCTTAACCTTACAACGCCAAAGGTGTTTTGTTGGTGATGAGACACGATATTCAGCTTGAGACAGATTAAATCGACATGCAGAGATGCGTGTTGATAAACAGAATTTGCCTGGCGGCAACAGCGCGGTGGTCCCACCTGACCCCATGCCGAACTCAGAAGTGAAACGCCGTAGCGCCGATGGTAGTGTGGGGTCTCCCCATGCGAGAGTAGGGAACTGCCAGGCATCAAATAGTGAAGAAGCCCATCCTGCCGGATGGGCTTTTTTGCGTGTGTGCGAAATGAAAGCACGAATAAAACCCCGGGGTCACTGCGTTCGGCCGGGCGACAACAGCCCCGTCCGGAAGCCCGGACGAGGCGTTCACGCCGACTCCGGGGAAGCTGCGGACCCAAATCCTCCAGCGCCACCCAACCAGCCCACAATAAATTCCACAATCTCCTCGAAATCGTTCAAATCCAGCACTGGTACATCAATATCTAATGTAATATCGCTGGCCACTGCGATCGTATGTTCATCAATAACAAGCTCATCAATCGCATGTCCAGTCGCCTCTCGAAACAGTAAAATCTTAGCTACTGCCTCCTGTTTAAACCCTTCAACCAGTACCAAATCCAGCCTTGATGCATCCATTCGGCTTACCAGCCAGGCGAGATCGAGTTCACCTTCTTCCAGTGTTTCCGTCATCAGCGCCCAGCGTTGTTGGCTGGCGACTAACGTCTGCGCCGCACCCGCTTTACGCAGCTCATAGCTATCTTTACCGGGTTTATCGACATCCATATTGTGGTGAGTATGTTTAATCAATCCAGGGCGAATACCGCGAATGCAGAGTTCAGGGATCAATTTTTTCAACAGCGTTGTTTTTCCCGTACCACTCCAGGCTGCAATCGCTAATAACGGGATCATTTCGCCCCCTGATTTTTCTGCAAATCTTCCAATGTATTGATGTTGCGAAATGCTGACTTTATGTCGCTAAAATCTACAGAATGACCGCCAACTTCACGCATAAATACCATAACGCGTCGATCGCCACGAATCAGGTAATCTGATATTTTCGATGCCAGACTGCGATGCGCCAGTGCAACAGCTGGGTGATCCCTGTCGCCGTCATTGACCCAAACGACAGGCGCCTGAAAACGATCAATATCTAAACGAGCGAACAGATCCACTGGAATAAAAGGAGTGTCGCATGGGCAAAACAGAAACCACTCATCAGGTAATTGCTGCATAACCGACAACATACCGGCCAAAGGACCAGGAAAGTCTGACAACGTATCACTTATGACCGGTAGACCGCTTTCCTGATAGGTATTCAGATTCCGGTTCGCGCTAATAACCACTGAACTTACCTGTGGATGCAGCCTGTCAGACACGTGTTGCCACAGCGGCTTACCATCCAGCAGCATCAATCCCTTATCCTGCCCACCCATTCTGCTGGCTTTACCGCCCGCCAATACCACGCCCGTGACCTGGCTCTTTGCATTCACCGTTATCGCCTCTTTTATTGTAGGGATTACCCTGCTACCGTATCTTTATCAAGCGTAAGGAGCATGACCATGAAATGTAAACGTCTGAACGAAGTTATTGAACTCCTCCAGCCAGCCTGGCAGAAGGAGCCTGAGCTGAATTTAATGCAATTTTTGCAGAAACTGGCGCAGGAGTCAGGTTATGACGGTGAATTGGCCGATTTAACGGATGATATTCTGATCTACCATCTGAAAATGCGCGACTCGGCAAAGGATGCGGTGATCCCCGGTATTCAGAAAGATTATGAAGAAGACTTCAAAACCGCATTACTCCGCGCTCGTGGGGTGATTAAAGAGTAAAAGGTTGTAAGCAGAGCCGCTCAAACCGCTGCGAAATGATATCCTGACTCATTCGTATCGTTATCGGATGTCAGGATGAACGACAAGGCTTTCACATTCCAGACTCTTCACCCGGATACCATTATTGATGCCCTGTTTGAGCAGGGTATCCGGGTTGATTCTGGTCTCACACCTCTAAATAGTTATGAGAACCGGGTGTACCAGTTCCAGGATGAAGACCGTCGCCGCATGGTGGTGAAGTTCTATCGTCCGGAACGCTGGTCAGCCGCACAAATACTTGAAGAGCATCAGTTTGCGCTGGAGCTGGTTCAGGATGATGTGCCGGTTGCCGCCCCCCTCGCCTTTAACGATAAAACCCTGTTAACTCACGATGGTTTTTACTTCACCGTATTTCCAAGCGTGGGTGGCCGCCAGTTTGAATCCGATAATCTGGATCAAATGGAGTGGGTGGGACGCTACCTAGGACGTCTGCATCAGACCGGGCGTAAATCACGCTTCGTAGCGCGTCCGGATATCGGCGTCAAAGAGTACCTTATTGAACCTCGTGCTGTGTTTGAACACTCGGCGCTGATCCCCGCTGGATTAAAAGACCGTTTCCTGAAAGCGACAGATGATCTGATTGATGCGGTAATGGGGCAGTGGCACGGGCGCTTTAATTCGCTGCGTCTGCACGGTGACTGCCATGCCGGGAATATTCTCTGGCGTGATGGCCCCATGTTTGTCGATCTTGATGATGCGCGAAACGGTCCCGCTATACAGGATCTCTGGATGCTACTTAACGGCTCTCTTGCCGAAAGACGCATGCAACTTGAAATGATCGTAGAGGCTTATGAAGAATTCAGCAGCTTTGATTCAGATGAATTGGCGCTGATTGAGCCTTTACGTGCAATGCGGTTGGTTTATTATCTGGCCTGGATCATCAGACGCTGGGATGACCCCGCATTTCCGAAAAATTTTCCCTGGTTAACCGGGGAAGATTTCTGGCATCGGCAGATTGCTACTTTCATTGAGCAGGTGAAGGTTCTACAAGAACCCCCTCTACAGCTAACGCCAATGTATTAATTCGACATAGTCAGGAGAGAGTGAGTTATGAAAAAGGTTTGGCTTGCGCTGGCAGGTATGATTCTGGCATTCAGTGCATCTGCTGCTCAGATCACCGAAGGCAAACAATACGTTACTATCGATAAGCCGGTTGCAGGTGAGCCGCAGGTACTGGAGTTCTTCTCCTTCTACTGCCCACATTGCTATCAGTTCGAGGAAGTTTTGCACGTTTCTGACAACGTGAAGAAAAAGCTTCCAGAAGGCGTAAAAATGACTAAATATCACGTTGAGTTCCTGGGCCCTCTGGGCAAAGATCTGACTCAAGCGTGGGCCGTAGCAATGGCGCTGGGCGTGGAAGACAAGGTTACTGTACCGATGTTTGAAGCGGTACAGAAAACGCAAACCGTTCAAACCGTTGCTGACATCCGCACTGTCTTTATCAACGCGGGTGTGAAAGGCGAAGACTACGATGCTGCATGGAATAGCTTCGTGGTGAAATCGATGGTCGCTCAGCAGGAAAAAGCCGCAGCCGATCTTCAGCTGCAGGGCGTTCCAGCCATGTTCGTTAATGGTAAATACCAGCTGAACCCGCAGGGCATGGACACCAGCAATATGGACGTCTTTGTCGCTCAGTATGCTGATACCGTTAAACAGCTTGTTGAGAAGAAATAAAATGAAAACGCCGGTCACTGACCGGCGTTTTTGTATTTTGCTTTGATGGCATCTATCTGCCTGTCTTTCTCTTCCCACAATGCATTCAGCCATAGCTGAAAGCGTCGCTTGAAACTCTTATCACCGACATAATCCCCGTATAGCTCAGGATCTACCGGTCGTAAATTGACGGTAACAACGATGCGCGTCAATTTCCCACTGAGCATATCGTAGAATGGCGTCTTATCATTTTCCGGATAGCACAGCGTGACATCGAGCAGCTTATCAAACTGAGAGCCTAATACGTTTAATGCCATGGCAATGCCCGCAGCTTTCGGCGGAAGCAGGTTTTTATACGGTGAGCGGGTTTGCTGGCATTTTTCAGGGGTAAAGCGTGAACCTTCTACAAAGTTAACGATGGTTGTTGGATGCGAGCGGAATTTCTCACAGGAGCGGCGAGTTGTTTCAACATCTTTACCGCGATGCTCTGGATGGCGAATTAAAAAGCTCCGGGAATAGCGGCGCATAAAAGGCATATCTAAGGCCCAGCATGCCAGCCCCATAAAGGGTACCCAGGCCAACTGTTGCTTGAGAAAATACTTATTCATCGGGATGTGGTTACGGAAAATCACACAAAGCACCACGATATCCGCCCAGCTGTGGTGATTACAGATAAGCAGGTACCAATTTTTTTTATTGAGCGTTTCCAGCCCCTGAATGTCCCACTTGAGCCAGGGATTGAAGTACAGCAAAGCAGCCAGCCCAGAGCACCAGCAGTACATCATGAAATTACAAAATACTGAGACTGAACGCCATATCACCGGGATGGGAAAAATCAGCTTAACGATCCCGGCAAGTATGATGGGTATGGAGCATAATATCGTCAGCAAAATGGTAAGTGCGATACTTATGGGCAATGTTATCGCCGCGAGTAATCTCGACATAGTATGTTTATTCAGATAGTTAGTTATATAAAGTGCCCATATAAAAGGCACAAGGCACTGATTTTACCAGAAAACGCACCAAATGATGGGTCTTAGAGGAATACAAAAAGAACCAGCATGTCTATCCACATTGTGTGAATTATCATCAGATCGAATTTTACTGGCTCGATCTTGTTATAACAAATTGAAAGTAATGGATTATTTTAAATTTAAGTCTGTGTTAAAGATGCTTTGTTATTATTAAAATAAAATTATTCACAAAGTTATCCACATTTTGTTTTACGCGCGATCGCGAAGATCTCTAAATCTTTTCGCCTTATTTTGGCGAAAAACTCATGTTTTCATGCTGTCTGTGGCATCCTTTACCCATAATCTGATAAACAGGCACGGAAATTATGGTTCAGATCCCAGAAAACCCTCTCATCCTCGTTGATGGCTCCTCTTATCTCTACCGGGCATATCACGCATTCCCACCGCTAACTAACCGTGCAGGCGAGCCGACAGGCGCGATGTATGGTGTGTTGAACATGCTGCGCAGCTTGATCCTGCAATATCAGCCGACTCACGCGGTTGTGGTTTTTGATGCGAAGGGGAAAACCTTCCGTGACGAACTGTTTGAAGACTACAAGTCTCATCGCCCACCGATGCCGGACGACCTGCGTGCGCAAATTGAGCCGCTGCATACGATGGTGAAAGCGATGGGACTGCCGCTACTGGCAGTCGCGGGCGTAGAAGCGGACGACGTTATCGGGACGTTGGCACGTGAAGCGGAAAAAATGGGGCGCCCAGTGCTGATTAGCACCGGCGACAAAGATATGGCGCAGCTGGTGACGCCGGGCATCACGCTTATCAACACCATGACCAATACCATCCTCGGCCCTGAAGAAGTGGTCACAAAATATGGTGTACCGCCGGAGTTGATCATCGACTTCCTGGCGCTAATGGGTGACTCTTCGGATAACATTCCAGGCGTACCGGGTGTTGGCGAGAAAACGGCACAAGCGCTGCTGCAAGGCTTAGGTGGTCTGGATACGCTGTATGGTGAACCTGAAAAAATTGCTGGGCTGACCTTCCGTGGCGCGAAAACCATGGCGGCGAAGCTTGAGCAGAATAAAGATCTGGCCTATCTCTCCTACAAACTCGCCACCATTAAAACCGACGTGGAGCTGGAACTGGGATGCGAACAGCTGCTTGTTTCACCTCCATCGGCGAATGAGTTGCTGGAGTTGTTTAAGAAGTACGAATTCAAACGCTGGATAACTGATGTTGAGTCCGGTACCTGGATGCAGGCCAAAGGCGCCAAGCCGGCAGCAAAACCGGCGAAAGCCGCTGTCGCGACCGTTGAGCCTGAAGAAGAGTTGGCAACCGTATTATCATCAGAAAACTACGTTACCATTCTTGATGAAGAAACCTTGGTGACGTGGATCGACAAGTTAAAAAATGCGCCATTGTTCGCCTTCGATACGGAAACGGATAGCCTTGATAATATCTCAGCTAACATGGTCGGCTTGTCGTTTGCCACCGAACCGGGTGTTGCCGCTTATGTCCCGGTTTCCCATGACTATCTTGATGCGCCGGATCAGATCTCTCGTGAACGCGTGTTGGAGCTGCTTAAACCGCTACTAGAAGACGATAGCCTGCTGAAGGTAGGTCAGAACCTGAAATTCGATCGCGGCATTCTTGCTAACTATGGCGTCGAACTGCGCGGCATTGCTTTTGATACCATGCTGGAATCCTACACGCTGGACAGCGTGGCCGGACGCCATGATATGGACAGCCTCTCCGACCGCTGGCTGAAGCATAAAACCATCACTTTTGAAGAGATTGCCGGGAAAGGCAAAAACCAGCTGACCTTTAACCAGATTGCGCTGGAGGAAGCCGGGCGCTACGCGGCGGAAGATGCCGATGTCACGCTGCAACTGCATCTGAAAATGTGGCCGAAGCTACAGCAGACGGAAGGGCCACTACGCATCTTCAATGAGATAGAAATGCCGCTGGTGCCCGTACTGTCACGAATTGAACGCAACGGTGTGAAAATTAATCCGACCGTATTGCATGCGCACTCGCAGGAAATCGCTAAACGTCTGGTTGAACTGGAGCAGAAAGCTTACGAGATTGCAGGCGAAGAATTTAACCTCGCTTCGCCAAAACAGCTGCAAACTATCTTGTTTGAAAAGCAGGGTATTAAGCCGCTGAAGAAAACCCCGGGCGGCGCGCCGTCTACGTCGGAAGAGGTGCTGGAAGAGCTGGCGCTGGATTATCCGCTGCCGAAAGTGATCCTTGAATATCGCGGGCTGGCGAAGCTGAAGTCGACTTATACCGACAAACTGCCGCTGATGATTAACCCGAAGACCGGTCGCGTACACACCTCCTATCACCAGGCGGTGACGGCAACCGGGCGCCTTTCTTCGACCGATCCTAACCTGCAAAATATTCCGGTGCGTAGCGAAGAAGGACGCCGTATTCGTCAGGCGTTTATTGCGCCGGAAGATTACGTCATCGTCTCTGCCGACTACTCGCAAATTGAACTGCGTATCATGGCGCATTTATCTCGCGATGAAGGCTTGCTGAAGGCGTTTGCAGAAGGTCAGGATATCCACCGTGCGACCGCTGCCGAAGTGTTTGGTATGCCGCTGGAGAGCGTGACCGGCGAACAGCGTCGTAGCGCAAAGGCAATCAACTTTGGTCTGATCTACGGCATGAGTGCATTTGGGCTGGCGCGTCAGCTGAACATTCCGCGTAAAGAAGCGCAGAAGTATATGGACCTCTACTTTGAGCGCTATCCAGGTGTACTGGACTACATGGAACGTACCCGTGCGCAGGCGAAAGAGCAGGGCTTTGTTGCCACGCTGGATGGTCGTCGCTTGTATCTGCCGGATATTAAATCCAGCAATGGCGCGCGTCGTGCTGGTGCTGAGCGTGCGGCGATTAACGCCCCAATGCAGGGTACCGCTGCTGATGTTATCAAGCGGGCAATGATTGCCGTCGATAGCTGGTTAGAAGGTGAAAAACCGCGCGTTCGTATGATCATGCAGGTACACGATGAATTAGTCTTTGAAGTTCATAAAGATGATGTGGATGCGGTAACGAAAAAGGTGCATGAATTAATGGAAAACAGCACCCAACTGGATGTGCCATTGCTGGTGGAAGTGGGCAGTGGTGAAAACTGGGATCAAGCGCATTAAGTGTTCGATTAATAACTCTGGTTTATGTAAGTAAGCAACATAACTTATCTAATTTTGTGATGAACATTAGAATTCGCTATGTAATATATGAAAAAAAACTACAAAAAATGCTTTCTGTGAACTGTAAAAAAGAGTAGAGTTAATCTCGTAGGGTACAGAGGTAAGATGTTCTATCTTTCAGACCTTTTACTTCACGTAATCGGATTTGGCTGAATATTTTAGCCGCCCCAGTCAGTAATGACTGGGGCGTTTTTTATTGGGCGAAAGAAAAGTTTTCGCATCAGTCAATTTGATATGTGTTAGGTCGGACGAGGGGATAAATCGAGCCCGGAACAGGGCGCCAGGCGCCGCTATCCGGGGTTATGGCGGGAATTACTCTTCGGCGATTTCTGGCTCTTCCTGCGGTGGAATTTCGTTATACCAGCTATCGAGCTTCTGGCGAAGTTTGTCCACGCCCAGCTTTTTCAGTGAAGAAAATGCTTCAACCTGCACATCCCCATTAAAGGCAAGAACTGCCTCACGCACCTGGTTTAACTGCGCTTTACGTGCGCCGCTTGCCAGCTTATCTGCCTTAGTCAACAGTACCAAAACCTGGATTTCACTGGCGACCGCCCACTCGATCATCTGTTGGTCGAGATCCTTCAGCGGATGACGGATATCCATCAGTATGACTAATCCTTTCAGGCACAGACGTTTTTCCAGGTATTCACCCAGCGCCTTTTGCCATTTGATCTTCATCTCTTCTGGAACTTGTGCGAAGCCATAGCCTGGAAGGTCGACCAGGCGCTTGCCTTCTACGACTTCGAACAGGTTGATAAGCTGCGTACGTCCTGGCGTTTTTGAGGTACGTGCGAGGCCTTTCTGGTTGGTCAGCGTATTCAGGGCGCTGGATTTCCCGGCATTAGAGCGGCCGGCAAACGCCACTTCGATTCCGGTATCGGACGGTAAGTGGCGAATATCAGGCGCACTCGTCACAAAGTGCGTCTGTTGGTAGTTCAGGTTAGTCAAAACGGTTATCTCCGTTAAATCAGCATATGGAGGCGATTATACCCGATCGGTAGAAAAAGGCTGATTTTCCTCAACCGCTCATTCGCTGTAAGCCAATGGCTGCCCGTTTGTAAGACATTCGCCATTGTTACTATGAGAAATCTAAGTTAAAGCGCAGGTTGAAAAATAGTCGACATGATAAAAATCATAACCTTACAGATATGTAATATTCTGATTTGTCTCTTTTTACTCTTTTCATTGCTTGTTAGTTTAACGCAACACGGTAAAGTAGCACCCATCGGCAAGGGCGCCAGAAGGATTTAGACTCAGGATGAGGGGTCAGGAACGCCAGGAGGCGAAGACCTACGGAATTTGTCAGGATGACCAACGTCTGGAGACGTTACGCAGGGATAGGGAACAATAACAGGGACTGTTATAAAGCTAACGGATAAACAGGGCGCGTTGTAAGCCAACATGGAATGTAGAACCCGTAATGGGTTGTGAGTCAGGAAAAAAGGCGACAGATTACTCTGTCGCCTTTTTTCTTTGTTTGCTTTCTGCTAGATTCCGGCTCAATTCTATACTGAATAAAACGGCTTAAAGACTGACATCATGAAAAAACCAACCTCTGCACCGCGTAGTAAAGCACCGGGCAAACAGCATCGTA
This sequence comes from Kluyvera intermedia, assembly GCF_034424175.1. Lineage (NCBI taxonomy): Bacteria > Pseudomonadati > Pseudomonadota > Gammaproteobacteria > Enterobacterales > Enterobacteriaceae > Kluyvera > Kluyvera intermedia. The sequence goes on along the minus strand of NZ_CP139986.1, from coordinate 4,670,530 downwards.
AAACACGCGAAGAACTGAATCTGGAAGCTCGCGATCGTAAAACCGATAAAAAACACCGTGGTAACGCGGCAGGCAGCCGTGCGTCTGGCTCTGACGGTGCATCCGGCTCGAACAAACAAAAGCAGCAGCAAGACCCTCGTATTGGTAGTAAAAAACCGATCGCGCTGGGCGTCACTGACGCTCCGGTCGCTAAACAGCACAAACCGAAGAGCGAGAAACCTATGCTTTCACCGCAGGCTGAGCTGGATATGCTGGAGAGTGATGAGCGCCTGGATGCGCTGCTTGAACGTCTGGAAAATGACGAAATCCTGACTGCTGAAGAGCAGAAGTGGGTTGACGCCAAGCTGGATAGAATTGACGAGCTGATGCAGAAACTCGGCCTCTCTTATGATGACGATGAAGAAGAGGAAGAGGAAGAAGAGGGCAAGGAAGACATGATGCGTCTGCTGAGAGGCGGAAACTAAGGTTTGCACCCGATTGGCTTGCCAGTCCTTCTTATAACCCTTTTGGTTATATGTTATCTGGTGTGGTTATTCGTTAAACTACGACGGTTGTCGCGGCGTCAAAGATGGCTGCGCAACCGGCAATTTCACCGCAATACGGTGATGCCGGCAAGCCGTCGTCGTTCTCGACACCATCGGAAGGAGTGAGCATGTCTTTGCAGTTAATCGACTGGGATCTGGCCCTGATCCAGAAATATAACTATTCCGGGCCGCGCTATACCTCGTATCCCACCGCACTGGAATTTTCTGACGCCTTTGGCGAACCCGAATTCTTGAACGCCGTTGCGCGTTACCCTGAACGCCCCTTGTCGCTGTACGTGCATATTCCGTTCTGCCACAAGCTTTGCTATTTCTGTGGCTGCAATAAAATCGTCACTCGTCAGCAGCACAAAGCCGATCAATACCTCGACGTCCTGGAACAGGAAATCCGGCAGCGCGCACCGTTGTTTGCTGGACGACACGTCAGCCAGTTGCACTGGGGCGGCGGTACGCCAACCTATCTCAACAAAGCGCAAATTAGTCGTCTGATGTCACTGCTGCGCGAGAGTTTTCAGTTTGATGAAGACGCCGAGATATCGATTGAAGTCGACCCGCGTGAAATCGAGCTAGATGTTATCGATCATCTGCGTAGCGAAGGCTTTAATCGCCTCAGTATGGGCGTGCAGGACTTCAACAAAGAAGTGCAACGGTTGGTGAATCGCGAGCAGGATGAAGAGTTCATCTTCGCACTGCTTAATCGCGCCCGCGAAATTGGCTTCACCTCGACGAATATCGACCTGATCTATGGCCTGCCAAAGCAGACGCCTGAGAGCTTTGCGTTTACGTTGAAACGTGTTGCGGAGCTGAATCCTGACCGCCTGAGCGTATTTAACTACGCGCACCTGCCGACGCTTTTCGCCGCACAGCGTAAAATTAAAGATGACGATCTGCCTTCGGCGCAGCAGAAGCTGGATATCCTACAGGAAACTATCGCTTCACTGACCGACGCGGGCTATCAGTTCATCGGCATGGACCACTTTGCTCGTCCGGATAACGAACTGGCGGTGGCTCAGCGTGAAGGTGTGTTGCATCGTAACTTCCAGGGCTATACCACCCAGGGCGACACAGATCTTTTGGGCATGGGGGTTTCCGCTATTAGCATGATTGGCGACTGCTATGCTCAGAATCAGAAAGAATTGAAGCTTTACTATCAACAGGTTGCAGAACAGGGAAATGCTCTGTGGCGTGGTATTGCCTTAACGCGTGATGATTGTATTCGTCGTGATGTCATTAAGGCGCTTATCTGCAACTTCAGTCTCGACTTTGCGGCGGTAGAAAAAGAGTGGGGGCTGATATTTAGCGACTACTTTGCGCAAGATTTGGAACTTCTGGCACCGCTGGCGAAAGATGGGCTGGTGGAGGTTAATGAGAAAGGGATCCAGGTGACCCCAAAAGGTCGTCTGCTGATTCGCAATATCTGCATGTGCTTTGATGCTTATCTGCGCCAGAAAGCGCGGATGCAGCAATTCTCACGGGTGATTTAGCGATGATATTGCCGGTGGCGCTACGCTTACCGGGCCTACAAATCTACCGTAGGCCGGATAAGCGCAAGCGCCATCCGGCTTAGCTAAAAAGCCCAACCAGCGCAGCGCACAGTACGGCCGCTGCCGCGGTTTGTGGCGTATGGCTAGCGGCACCGCTTGATAGCAAATTAATCAATGATTCAAACATTATCGTCCCCTCGAATTTCCGGGCTGAATAATACTTAACTCATCGGAACAGTAAAGTACAAAATTGCAGCAATCTGCTCGAATCGAGCAATATTTACACTTTACATGAAGGTCACTCCATCCCCAGCTCTTTAAGCTTGCGGGTGAGCGTATTACGCCCCCAGCCCAGCAGACGAGCCGCTTCCTGTTTATGCCCCTGAGTATGTCGTAGCGCGGTGGTCAGCAGCGTGCGTTCCATTTCCGGCTGTGCTTCAGACAGCAGGTTTTGATGACCGGAACGTAGAGCACGGTCGGCCCACTGCGCCAGCAATGTGGCCCAACTGTCCGGCAGTGAAGCGGCTGCGGGGCTGTCCGGCATGCTGGCTTCAAACAGTTCACCTGGCAGATCCTGAATTAAAACTTCTTGTCCGGCTGCCATCACCGTTAACCAGCGACAGGTGTTTTCAAGCTGACGCACGTTGCCCGGCCAGGCCAGACGAGTTAACGCGGCTTCCGTTTCTGGATGCAGTAATTTGGCTTCAACACCCAGTTCACGCGCGGCAACCTGTAGGAAATGGTGTGCCAGACGTGGGATGTCTTCCCGACGCTCGCGCAGCGGTGGAAGATGGACACGAATGACGTTCAGGCGGTGGAATAAATCCTCGCGGAATTTCCCTTCCTGGACACGCTGTTCGAGATTCTGGTGGGTAGCGGCAATGATACGTACATCCACCTTTACGGGGGCATAGCCACCCACGCGGTAGAATTGCCCGTCTGCCAGGACGCGCAGCAGGCGGGTCTGTACATCCATTGGCATGTCACCGATCTCATCGAGGAACAAAGTGCCCCCGTCGGCTTGCTCAAAACGCCCCTGGCGTACGGTGTTCGCGCCGGTAAAGGCCCCTTTCTCGTGGCCAAACAGTTCAGACTCAATCAGGTCTTTCGGTATCGCGGCCATATTCAGTGCGATAAACGGCGCTTTTACGCGTGGGCTGTGGCGATGCAAGGCATGCGCAACCAGCTCTTTCCCGGTACCGGACTCACCGTTAATCAAGACGCTTATTGAGGAGCGAGAGAGGCGACCGATAATGCGAAACACATCCTGCATCGCTGGCGCTTCACCAATGATATCGGTAGTGGGATCGTTTACCTGAACATTGCGCGGCTGCTGCTGTTCTTGATAATGGCTGATGGCGCGTTCAACGAGCGCCACCGCTTCATCGATATCGAATGGTTTTGGCAGGTAATCAAATGCCCCTTGCTGATAGGCGCTCACGGCGGCATCCAGATCGGAGTGTGCCGTCATTATGATGACCGGAAGCATCGGATGACGCTGTTTAATTTGCGTGAGCAGCGCCAGACCGTCCATACCCGGCATGCGAATATCGGACATCAGCACGTCTGGCGTTTTGGTCGCCAGCGCATCAAGCACCTCTTTCCCGCCCTCAAATGTCGTACAGGTGAGGCCCGCCCCAGAGAGTGCGCGTTCAAGCACCCAACGGATGGAGCTATCGTCATCTACGACCCAGACTATCCCTCGTTGCATAAACACACCTTATTTTTTAATTGGCAGGTAAACCGAAAACTCGGTATGACCCGGCCAACTGGTAAATTCAATTTTGCCGGAGTGCTGATCGATAAGGCTGCGCGCAATCGACAGACCCAGCCCGGTACCGCCTTCACGGCCGCTGACCATCGGGTAGAACAGCGTATCTTGTAAATGTGATGGAATGCCGGGGCCGTTATCTTCAACGTCAATTCTGGCAGCCAGGCGGTAGCGCACGCCGTGTAGCGTGAGCTGAAATGCGGTTCGCGTTCGCAGAACGATTTCACCACCGTCTGGCCCTAAAGCCTGAAGTGCATTACGCACGATATTCAGTAAAACCTGCTCTATCTGGTCTGGATCGTGCGGAAGCTCCGGCAAACTTGGATCGTAGTCGCGAACTAGCGTGACATTATCCGGCAACTCCATTGAGACCAGTTTCACCACCCGCTCCGCCACCTTATGGATACTCTCATTGACGTGAGTTCCTGGACGCTGTGGCCCCAGCAGACGGTCCACTAAATTACGCAGACGGTCAGCCTGTTCGATAATTACATTGGTGTATTCAGTCAATGCAGGGTCAGGCAGGGCTTTACTCAATAGCTGTGCTGCGCCGCGTAAGCCACCCAGCGGGTTTTTTATCTCATGGGCTAGCCCACGTACCAGATCGCGTGCAGCGATTTGCTGAGCGTGCTGTAGCTGCTCCTGGCTCAGGCGGCGTTGGTTATCCATCGGCGCCATTTCCAGCAGGATAAATCCATCAGGCAGGCGCTGAGCGGTAAGCGAGAGAATATGTGAACGACTGTCGATGACTAACGTCACTTCGTTATCAGTAAACCCCTGACCGGTTTGCAGACTTTCCTGCATCAAGCCAATGTTTAGCGAAAAATAGCTCAGCAGTTCAGGTAACGGTGTGCCGAAAAGTTTACGCGCGCTCTGCGCCAGCAGCTGTTGTGCGGCCGGGTTGGCGTAATGAACGGCGAGGTCGTCATCGACTAATAAAATGCTGTTGATTAACGAATTGAGGATCTGCCCAGCATCGGGCAGTGCGCCTGTTGCCATTTAGCAGTCTCCTGAAAAGGCTTGCACTGTTTTAGTGCATTATAGCTTTTTACGGTTAAAAAGCGCGAAAGTTCAGGTTGTTGGTGGAGAAAAAAGCCCATCCTGAGATGGGCTGAAAGCTTCCACGGCAACTCAACTCCAGGGTGTTGCGTCAAGGTGGGTTCACCATGACGCGACGTTAGCTGGATGGGACAACTCAAAAACGATTAAACGCTGTAGTACAGTTCAAACTCTACAGGGTGTGGCGTCATGCGTACGCGGTCGTTTTCTTCGATACGCAGACCGATGTAAGCGTCGATAGCTTCATCAGTGAATACGCCGCCAGCTGTCAGGAATTCACGGTCTGCGTCCAGCGCGTTCAGTGCTTCTTCCAGAGAGCCTGCAACCTGTGGGATCTCTTTTGCTTCTTCTGGAGGCAGATCGTACAGGTTTTTGTCCATTGCTTCGCCTGGGTGGATTTTGTTCTTGATACCATCAAGACCGGCCATCAGCAGTGCTGCAAAGCACAGATACGGGTTAGCTGCTGGATCCGGGAAGCGCACTTCGATACGACGTGCTTTCGGAGACGCAACCACTGGGATACGGATAGAGGCAGAACGGTTACGGGCAGAGTAAGCCAGCATAACCGGTGCTTCGTAACCCGGGACCAGACGCTTGTAGGAGTTGGTGGTTGGGTTCGCCAGGGCGTTGATCGCTTTAGCGTGTTTGATAACACCACCGATGTAGAACAGCGCCTGCTCGGACAGACCTGCATACTTGTCACCGGAGAACAGGTTTACGCCGTTCTTGGACAGAGACATGTGGCAGTGCATACCGGAACCGTTATCGCCAAACATTGGTTTTGGCATGAAGGTCGCGGTTTTGCCGAAACGGTGTGCAACGTTGTGAACCACATATTTGTAGATCTGAATTTCGTCCGCTTTTTTGGTCATGGTGTTAAAGCGGGTCGCGATTTCGTTCTGGCCAGCGGTTGCCACTTCGTGGTGGTGCGCTTCAACAACCAGGCCCATCTCTTCCATGATAAGACACATGGTAGAACGGATGTCCTGGGAAGAATCGACCGGAGGAACCGGGAAGTAACCGCCTTTCACGCCTGGACGGTGACCTTTGTTACCACCTTCGTATTTGGTGGAAGAGTTCCATGCGCCTTCGATATCATCGATAGCCACGTGAGAACCGGAAATAGATGCGCCGAAACGAATGTCATCAAACAGGAAGAATTCTGGCTCTGGCCCGAACAGAACGGTGTCCGCGATGCCGGTAGAACGCAGGTATTCTTCAGCGCGTTTCGCGATGGAGCGTGGGTCACGGTCGTAGCCCTGCAGCGTACCTGGTTCCAGGATGTCGCAACGAATAATCAGGGTAGACTCTTCAAAGAACGGGTCGATGAGAGCGGTAGATGCGTCTGGCATCAGCACCATGTCGGATTCGTTAATGCCTTTCCAGCCGCCAATTGAGGAGCCGTCAAACATTTTGCCTTCTTCAAAGAATTCGGCATTTACCTGATGAGCAGGGATCGTGACGTGCTGTTCTTTACCTTTGGTATCGGTGAAGCGCAAATCGACAAACTTCACTTCGTGCTCATTCAGCATCGTCAAAACGTGTTCAGCGGACATACTTAACATCTCCCGGATTTATCATTGTCGTCGTGGTAACGAGGTCTTCTATCACTGCATAAAGTGGCGTTGTTGCCCTAAAAAATATAAAGCGAAATCTGTGCCAACTTTTAAATTACCCCCAAAAGGCGTTATCATGCGCACCATAGTGCAAAAGGGATGCACCACGATAGCTTCTTTGCACCATTATAGTGCTTACCTGTGATTGTTGAGCACCATATTGGTGCAAATTGTGATTAGGTGCCCTTTTTATGCTCCGTGAAAGCGATCACAAAGAAACTCTGCAATACTTGTTTGCGGAGGATCTCTGTGATCCTGTTTTGTAGTGCGATTAATCCGTGTACAATAACGCGCTATTTCTAATGCCCGAGGCAAAGTTGTGATCGAAAATTTGCGTAACATCGCCATCATCGCGCACGTTGACCATGGTAAGACTACCCTGGTTGATAAGCTGCTCCAGCAATCCGGTACGTTTGATGCGCGTGCTGAAACACAAGAGCGTGTGATGGACTCCAACGATTTGGAGAAAGAGCGTGGGATTACCATCCTCGCGAAAAACACCGCAATCAAATGGAATGATTACCGTATCAACATCGTTGATACCCCAGGCCACGCAGACTTCGGTGGTGAAGTTGAGCGCGTCATGTCCATGGTAGACTCCGTGCTGCTGGTTGTTGATGCAATGGATGGCCCGATGCCGCAGACGCGCTTCGTGACCAAAAAAGCATTTGCTCACGGCTTGAAGCCAATTGTTGTTATCAACAAAGTTGACCGTCCAGGCGCACGTCCTGATTGGGTTGTTGACCAGGTATTTGACCTGTTCGTTAACCTCGACGCGACCGACGAACAGCTGGACTTCCCTATCATTTACGCATCTGCGCTGAATGGTATTGCTGGCGTTGATCACGCAGATATGGCGGAAGATATGACTCCGCTATACCAGGCGATTATCGACCATGTACCAGCTCCAGACGTAGACCTGGATGGCCCGCTGCAGATGCAAATCTCCCAGCTGGACTACAACAACTACGTTGGTGTTATCGGTATCGGCCGTATCAAACGCGGTAAAGTGAAACCAAACCAGCAGATCACTATCATTGATAGCGAAGGCAAAACCCGTAACGGTAAAGTCGGTAAAGTCCTGACCCACCTGGGTCTGGAACGTATCGATAGCGACCTGGCGGAAGCTGGCGATATCATCGCGATCACTGGTCTGGGTGAGTTGAACATCTCTGACACCATCTGCGACCCGCAGAATGTTGAAGCGCTGCCAGCGCTGTCTGTTGATGAACCAACTGTAACCATGTTCTTTAACGTCAACACTTCACCATTCTGTGGTAAAGAAGGTAAGTACGTTACTTCTCGTCAGATCCTTGACCGTCTGAAAAAAGAGCTGGTACACAACGTTGCGCTGCGCGTTGAAGAGACTCCGGATGCTGACGCATTCCGCGTTTCTGGTCGTGGCGAACTGCACCTGTCCGTTCTGATTGAAAACATGCGTCGTGAAGGTTTCGAGATGGCGGTTTCCCGTCCGAAAGTTATCTTCCGCGAGATCGATGGCCGTAAACAAGAGCCATTCGAAAACGTAACGCTGGACGTCGAAGAGCAGCACCAGGGTTCTGTTATGCAGGCACTGGGTGAGCGTAAAGGCGACCTGAAAAACATGAATCCAGACGGTAAAGGCCGCGTACGTCTTGACTACGTGATCCCAAGCCGTGGTCTGATCGGCTTCCGTTCAGAATTCATGACCATGACTTCCGGTACTGGTCTGCTGTACTCCACCTTCAGCCACTACGACGACGTTCGTCCAGGCGAAGTTGGCCAGCGTCAGAACGGCGTACTGATTTCCAACGGCCAGGGTAAAGCAGTTGCGTTCGCACTGTTCAGCCTGCAGGACCGCGGTAAGCTGTTCCTGGGTCACGGTGCAGAAGTTTATGAAGGCCAGATCATCGGTATTCACAGTCGTTCTAACGACCTGACTGTAAACTGCCTGACCGGTAAGAAACTGACCAACATGCGTGCTTCCGGTACTGATGAAGCCACCACGCTGGTTCCTGCTCAGAAAATGACGCTGGAACAGGCTCTGGAATTCATCGATGACGACGAACTGGTAGAAGTGACTCCAATTTCTATCCGTATCCGTAAACGTCACCTGACTGAAAACGATCGTAAACGCGCAAGCCGTGGTCCAAAAGAAGACTAATTATCGTCTTTGATGGTGAAAAGCCGCTGATTATCAGCGGCTTTTTTTTGCCTTCCGCTGAGAGTGTGCAAAAAAACGCCTGATGATGATCGCCAGGCGTTTTAATTTACTTAGGTTGAAATTCAGAAGCTGTATTTAACGCCCAGCATTCCCTGCGTATCACTGTAGCCTTTATCCCCAATCTGCTGAGCAACGTTACCCCACATATTCAAGCGTGGCGTAATCTGCCCTTCGACACCCAGTTTCAGCTCGCCGATATTCTTAGCGCCATGCATTTCATTGCTAACATCGTCCATTTTCACCCGCGTCATCTGCGTGTTATGGATCCAGTTGGCCTCAATGAATGGCTGGAACTCACGCGATTTACCATCATCGATAGGGTGATGCCCGTTGATATAAGCTTTCACACCGAGACGCGTCATCACGTTACCGTCAGTCTTATCTTTCACCTGAGTACCATTGGCTTCGCGATGGCTATCAGCTTGTACATCCATCCAGATAACCTGCGCTTTGGGTTGAATCCAGTAACTGTTGCGTTCATTTTCCGACACTTTGAAGCTGTAACCCGCCTCAATGGATGCCGTAATACCGCTGGATTTATATTTCTCCGTGGCTAAATGCTCACCCATCACTTTGTTATCAAACCAGTTATACAGAGCCCACGTATCGACGTAAGTTCCCGTTTTATCCGTCTCGTTAGCGTACCAGGTGCCGTATAGACCGACGCTGTAGCCCGTCACTTGTCCACGTGAGCGATATTGCGTCAGGCTGGACTCTGTTCTGCTTCGGCTGTTGCCGTAACCCGCCATTGCCCCAACATGCCAACGATCTAAACCATCCGAACTCCACTGGGCAATATCGCCACCCAACTGCATCACGTAACGATTACTTTGTGTACTTAACCGACCTGAAGCATCCTTAAAGCGCGTATGTCCCCCAACATTACGAAGCCATAGGCTAGTCACCTTTTTTTCTCCGGTGAGCATGTCGGTGTACTGTGTTTCACCCAGACGATCGTGAAGACGGGTGATGAACATGGTATTCGCGGCATAGTTGTTTGCCATATAGCTACCATATTCAGGACGATATTGATGCTCTCCTGGAAGTGCTGGTGGCACCGGAGGAGTCGGGTCAACAGGATCCTGTGGGTCGACCGGGTCAACTGGGTCAACTGGGTCAACTGGGTCAACTGGGTCAACTGGGTCCGGCGGTGGCGGGTCGACCGGGTCTGGTGGCGGCGGGTCAACCGGGTCCGGCGGTGGTGGGTCGACCGGGTCTGGTGGTGGCGGGTCAACCGGGTCTGGCGGCGGTGGGTCGACCGGGTCCGGCGGTGGTGGGTCGACTGGATCCGTCGGTTCCAGAAGACTCGTCAGATACCAGTTATTTCCTTTTTGTACAACGTTATAGTCGTAGCCGCCTGCAACAATGCGCCCCTCTTTTTCAAATACACCGTCTGATTGACCTCCAACGCTGATGATTTCAATCCCCTCAACGGTTTGTGCGCCATTGCCGCCAATATTCCTTACGGCAACCAGGGCATTACCGGCAGTATTGCCGTTAACGATAAGCTTATCCGTTTCCGAAACGTCATTGTAAAGCACGGTATTAAAGACCAGCCTGCCGCCATCTCCTGTGAAATCTTCGTTGATTGTTAGCGTCTGCCAGCTATCAGGATCGACGTGTTGGAAATTGACGATACTGCCTGAATTTAGCATCAGGTGAGTGAGGGTTGAGCTATTGCTCATATTCCAGGTTGCATCGGTCATTGATACGGAAATATTGCCCGTTCCGGCTGCTGTGCTGGTGATGTATGAGGCTCCGTTCCATATCGATTCATTCGTCATGTTCAGCGTAATGGCGCTGTTTTGCAAAGGTAATGAGCTGGTAGCTGCAATCGCACCGGCAGCGAGTAAATCGCCCTTAATATTGAGTTGCCCACCCGCCGAGCCATCAACCATCCCTCCGCTTTCCGCGAGAATCGCGTAGCTTTGGCTGTCGTTATTGCCAGCCATGGTGAGGGTTGTGTTGCCGGCTAAATTAATCTTACCGCGTGATATCGCATACAAACCCGCTGGAGCTTTAGAGGCGGATTTTTCCGCGCTGTTGGCCGCTATGCTGATGTTATTTGCGAGGTTGACCGTCCCAGAGCTATAGGCGTATACACCGTGAGCACCAGAGCCTTGGGTGAAAATAGCGGAATTTTCGCCCACGTTAGCCACCCCTGTTGCCCCATAGGAATAAATGCCGTGACCATCAATGCCGTTTGTTTTGATGGAGGCGTGTTCATCCAGGTTCACAGTGCCATTGGAGACATACATTCCGTATGCCCGACTCTGATCGGTTGTGATGGTTGTATATTTTCCAAGATCAATCGTTGAAAGGCTGGCAGCATAGAGGCCATGTGAACTCGTCCCATAGGTTTCAATGGTCGTGTTATCACCGAGGCGTACATATGCTCCGTTCTGGCTTGTGCGTACCCCTTCGGCACTATTACCGCGTGTGACAATGTGAGCTTTATCGCCAACAATAATATTGTTTTTGACCACCGAAGCGTTTTTCATGGCGTTAGCGGAAATACCACGTCCCTGGAATCCCGTGGTTTCAATATATAATTCATCGCCAACGTAAATATTGGCTGAACCAAGATAACCCTGGCTATAACTACTGTATCCAGCGTTAATGCCATCTCCACTGTATCCATTAACGTAGATTTTCGTACGGTCACCGGTGATGATAAATATTGGGTTATCTGGGGTGTTAGTGCCATGAGTACGGATCCCATCAACATCTTTTCCATCATTTGTTGAGATTTTCGACTTAGTATAAATTGTCAGGTCATCACCCAAAACAACACCTGCGCTCCCCGAGGTTGAATTACGAAGAACCATTAGAGAATGCTCAAAGGCCTCTGCGCCGGGACCATTTAAGGTAACGTTATTACCGTAAATTTGAATATTGCCTGGGTCATATTGATAGATATAGTTAGGGTTACCGTTGTTTTTTTGATAACTGGCGTTGGCTGTTGCAGGGATTAGCACACGTAACTCAGCGGGCAGGTCGGATACCAGGCCACTTGAGGGTAAGGAATCAAAATCAATACGTGCCGCATGAACCGGGAGTGCGAAAGTAGCTAATGCGGCCGATACAGCCAATGCAATTCGAGAATATCTATTCTGATGTAACATAATAGCCTCCTTCCTTTAGGCCTGATTCATAACGATATTTAAATCTTTATTTGAAGTAGGCTAATATGTTAATCAATACTGAGCGGTCTTATTAAAAATAAGTCATAATTGCTTTGTCTATAAACTAATTTCGCTACGTATTATGATCAGGGTGTCTGTGCGTTGATACATACCCATAAATAATATTCCGCTATGTTCAGCAATCCCTTTGCATTAGCTACACTTTAAATATTTCACCTGTAAGTAAATGTGTCAAGGTCAATAAAAGGAACATGCTATTATTTTAATAACGATATGGAATGACTTTAAATGAATATTCCTGGTAAAAATCCAACCTCAAATAATTAACGATGCGTAAATGCAATATATTTCGATATGCTCCAGGAGTTTTACTACCTGAGATCGGAAAAATGTGCGTCATTTAGGATATTTTATAGCTAAGAAAATAGCACTATAAGCTAAAACTCTCAGGTTTGACCGTCGTCAGTAGTCAAACTTCGGCTTTCCCGCTACAGTTATTCATCCACGGCTTACAAGGAGAAGGTCATGCTCTATATCTTTGATTTAGGTAATGTGATTGTCGATATCGACTTTAACCGTGTGTTAGGAACATGGAGCGACTTAAGCCGTGTCCCGCTGGCTTCGTTAAAGCAGAGTTTTACTATGGGAGATGCTTTTCAGCAGCATGAACGAGGTGAAATAACGGATGAGGCCTTTGCCGATGCGATTTGTCATGAACTGGCATTGCCGCTGAGCTATGAACAATTCTCACATGGCTGGCAGGCTGTTTTTGTGGCGCTGCGCCCGGAGGTGATTGCCGTTATGCAAAAACTCCGCGAGCAGGGGCACCGGGTTGTGGTGCTGTCGAACACCAACCGTTTACACACGACGTTCTGGCCTCAGGAGTATCCGGAGATACAGCAGGCTGCCGATCATATCTATCTGTCGCAAGAACTGGGGATGCGTAAGCCTGAAGCTCGTATTTACCAACATGTTATCCAGGCGGAAGGTTTTTCAGCGCAAGAGACGGTCTTCTTCGATGATAATGCCGAGAATATAGAAGGCGCTAACCAGTTGGGGATCACCAGTATTCTGGTGACCGACAGAGCGACCATTCCTGAATATTTCGCGAAGTTGTTATGTTAAAAACCGTTCATCATAAAGCCAGGCACCATATACGTCCGATTTGGGCCTGGTTGAAGTTGCTCTGGAAGCGTATTGATGAGGACAATATGACGACGTTGGCGGGGAATCTTGCCTATGTCTCATTACTCTCGTTGGTACCGTTGGTTGCCGTTATTTTCGCGCTTTTTGCGGCTTTCCCGATGTTTTCTGACGTCAGTGTGCAACTGCGCCACTTTATCTTTGCCAACTTCATCCCAGCGACTGGGGATGTGATTCAGCGTTATATTGAACAGTTTGTTGCTAACTCCAGCAAAATGACGGCAGTAGGGGCATGTGGGCTGATAGTCACTGCGCTGCTGCTGATGTATGCCATCGACAGCGCGTTAAATACCATCTGGCGCAGCAAGCGTACCCGACCCAAAGTTTACTCTTTTGCGGTTTACTGGATGATTTTGACGCTTGGGCCGATATTGGCCGGAGCCAGTCTGGCAATAAGTTCCTATCTGCTCTCGCTGCGTTGGGCCAGCGATCTCAATACCGTTATCGATAACGTGCTGAGAATTTTTCCGCTGGTGCTCTCCTGGCTCTCATTCTGGTTGCTCTACAGCGTAGTGCCGATTACCCGTGTACCTAATCGCGATGCGATAACCGGTGCATTTGTTGCCGCTGTCTTGTTCGAAGCGGGAAAGAAAGGTTTTGCGCTTTATATCACCATGTTCCCGTCTTATCAGTTGATTTATGGCGTTCTGGCGGTGATTCCTATTCTGTTTGTCTGGGTCTATTGGACATGGTGTATCGTCTTGCTTGGTGCGGAAATAACTGTCACTCTCGGTGAATACCGAAAATTAAAAACAGAACCACAAGAAGACGAATAACCATGATTGCATTAATTCAGCGAGTTACCCGTGCCAGCGTCAGCGTGGCGGATGAGGTGACTGGGGAAATAGGTCCAGGGCTGCTGGTGCTGCTGGGGGTTGAGAGAGATGACGACGAACAAAAGGCTAATCGCCTGTGTGAACGTGTGCTGGGTTACCGAATTTTCAGCGATGCTGACGATAAAATGAACCTAAACGTGAAGCAGGCCGGTGGCAGCGTGCTGGTGGTATCACAGTTTACATTGGCTGCGGACACCGAACGTGGAATGCGCCCAGGCTTTTCTAAGGGGGCCGCTCCAGACCGCGCCGAAGCGCTTTACGAATACTTTGTTGAGCGTTGCCGCCAACAGGAAATGAACACCCAAACAGGACGATTTGCTGCGGATATGCAGGTGTCGCTGGTCAACGATGGCCCGGTTACGTTCTGGTTGCAGGTATGAATCCACTTCCCGGTAGAACGCGGGGGACAAAAGAGAGTGCCATTATGTATCATCTCCGAGTACCGCAAACGGCAGAAGAATTAGAGCAGTATTACCAGTTCCGCTGGGAAATGCTGCGTAAACCGCTTCATCAACCGAAAGGCTCCGAACGCGATGCGTGGGATGCGCTGGCCCATCATCAGATGGTGGTTGATGAAGAGGGAAAGCTTGTTGCCATCGGCCGCCTTTATATTAACGCCGACAGCGAAGCCTCTATCCGCTTTATGGCGGTCCATCCTGATGTTCAGGATAAAGGCCTGGGGACGCTCATTGCGATGACCCTCGAGTCCGTGGCGCGTCAGGAAGGGGTTAAACGTGTGACCTGTAGCGCACGTGAGGACGCGATGGCATTCTTCGCCAAGCTGGGCTTTGTGAGTCATGGTGAGATTACGACGCCGCAAACTACCCCAGTTCGCCACTTCCTGATGATAAAGCCCGTGGCCTCTCTTGATGACATTCTGCATCGCGGTGACTGGTGTGCGCAGCTACAGCAGGCTTGGTACGACCATATTCCGCTTAGCGAAAAAATGGGTGTACGCATTCAGCAGTACACCGGACAAAAATTTATTACCACCATGCCGGAAACCGGTAATCAGAACCCGCACCATACGCTGTTTGCCGGGAGCCTATTCTCGCTTGCGACCTTAACCGGCTGGGGGCTTATCTGGTTGATGCTGCGCGAGCGTCATCTGGGAGGCACGATCATCCTGGCTGATGCCCATATTCGTTACAGCAGACCGATCACCGGAAGGCCTACGGCCATTGCCGACTTAGGTTCTCTGAGCGGCGATTTAGACCGTCTGGCCAGAGGTCGTAAAGCGCGGGTCCAGATGCAGGTTGAGCTCTTTGGCGATGATTCACCTGGCGTGGTGTTTGAAGGTACATACATTGTGCTGCCTGCCAGACCGTTTGGTGCCTATGAAGAGGGCGGTAACGAGGAAGAGTAGGGCGCGCCTCTACAGATATCCCTCAATCACTCGCTGGCCCAGGCAATTCGCCGGGCCACGTCCCGCATTGCCCCTCGCGCCGTTTCACTGACTCCGCCAAGCTGGAAGAACCCATGTATTACACCGAGGTAACGCTGGCCGGTACAGGCGACACCCTGTCGAGTTAGCCTTTGTTGCAATGCCTCTCCTTCATCCCGTAGCGGATCAAATTCCGCGGTCAGGATATGTACCGGCGGTAAACCGCTAAAATCGTCTCGCCAGAGCGGGCTCGCTTCAGGATGTTGGATATCAGCCTCCTGGAGGTACATTTCATAGCCCGAGAGCAGTGTGTCACGAGTGATGATGTAATCCTGACCATTACTGAGGTAACTGGCAAAACTGGCGGTAGCGTCGAGCATCGGGTAAATCAGGAGTAATGCGGCAGGCGTCCACTGTGCGGAATTTTTTAAGCGTAGCGCAGTCACCAGCGCCAGATGCCCGCCTGCGCTATCCCCGGCAAGCGTAATACGATGACGGTCGATACCCAGTTGTTCGGCGTATTTATGCACCAGATTCGCCCCCTGCTCGGCATCGTCATGAGCGGCTGGGAACGTGTACTCTGGCGCGAGGCGATACTGTACGGCAATCACCCGGCAACCGTTGTGGTAGGCTAACTGTCGCAGTTGGTTATCATGTGTAATAAAGCCGCCGCTAACAAAGCAACCGCCATGGTAGTAAATGACGCACGGTAGTGAATATGCCGCATTTAGTGGGGATATCACGCGAAGTGTCATGCCTTCGAGCACAATATCTTCCGATTTGACCCGTATCTCTTTCTCACCGGCAAGCACCGTACTGGCGATATAACCCGCCCTCCGGTCATCAATATTCTGCTGTCTTGAAGAGGGACGACCTGCCGTAATAAACTCAGCAACGAGCTCCGCAATTCCATTTTCCAGCGCCATTTTCCTCTCCTGTTAACTGTTCATTTATACAGTGTTATAACCTGGTTCCTGATGAATGAAAATAGGCGAATGTCGACAATGTCTGATTCCGGAAAGCTACTCGCAAAAGGGTATAAAAGCACATATGACGGTTAAGGAGGGGCTGTACTTCGTATGTTGAATGAGAGGTGGAAGAGGGATAAGGCGTTTTTTGAGTGATTAAAAACAACCCGGTAGCGTCACCGGGTTGTTGGTTGGATTTACTCCCCTTCACCCGGGAACAAGAACGGGTTGATAGAGCTACGGGCGAACCCTTCCTGCTCCATCCGCGCGTCGAGTACCAGTGAGGCGAGGTCGTCCGCGACGGCTTCGACTTTCGGGTCTTTTTCCTGATACAAAATCTTCAGGTAAGTGCCGCAGTCACCGCAGCTTTCAGCTTTAATTGCCGACTGTTCGTTGTCCAGCGACCAGTAATGCAGGTCGCGGCTCTGTTCGCAGTTGCTGCACTTCACGCGCACCACGTGCCACTCGGTTTCACACAGATTACAGTGCAGGTAACGCAAGCCCTGAGTCGAACCGATTTGCACCATGCTGGAGACCGGCATTGAACCGCATACCGGGCAGAACTGGCGCTGTTCGCCATATTCCGCACGGGCTTTGCCTGGAATAAGGCTCGCCATCTGCGCCCAGTAAAGCGACAGCGCAGCCCAGATGAACGGGGCTTTATCGCTGCTTACCGAAGCGAAATCGGATTCAAACAGCGCGCTCGCCATATTTTCCAGTTCTTGCTCGGAGGCTTTTTCCAAGTTTTCGATAACCGCCAGCGCCGGGCCACTCATCTCAGGCTTCAGCTCGGCAATCATCGATTGCAGCAGGGTGTGCCAATGCTTATCGCGCGGCAGAACGTGAATATCCAGCGGCGGCTTGCCCTGATCATTCGCTTCTTTCAAGCGCGCGGTCAGATCCATCTTCAGCGGATGGTCATACAGCACGACTTCCTGAGCATGGGCGATGAGCGCTGCAAAGCGCAGGTAATCACCCAGCGGGTTATTCTCAGCCAGCTCGCGCAGACGCTCGGCACGGCGGTTGTAGAGGTTCTTGAGTCTGGGGAACAACAACGGCGGAATGACTTCCGCCGTACGTTTCTCGCTCGAACCCAGCTCATCTTGCGGGATTATGCGAATACTCATTCAGATGACTTTTCCTGTTTCTGGCGGACTTCACGGTACCAGCGTGGGTGATGTTTCTTCGCCCATGAACTGGTGACCCATCCTTCCACCATCGCGGTAATGGTGCCTTTCACCCAAAGGGCGGCGTAAATATGCACCATGATAACCACAATTAACGCCACTGCGGCAAATGAATGCAGCATTAACGCAAATCGGATCACCGGGATTGAGAAAGCAGGCGCAAAGTACGGACGCCAGATAATCACACCGCTCACCAGCAGCAGCACCAGGAAGATAATCGCCGCCCAGAATACGCATTTCTGGCCGAAGTTATAACGCCCGGTGTCACCTACTTCCTCGTTGACGACGATCTTACGAATATTCTTCGCCCAAAAGATATCATCCCGATTGATTAGATTATGGTGCCAATAGCGGAAAAACATGATGATAAACGATGCAAACATGATGACGCCGACGAACGGGTGCAGAATTCGCGCCAGCTGCGGTGTGCCCATGATTTGCATTAACCAGTTGAAGGATGGGAAGAAAAATCCCAGCCCGCTTATCGCCGCCAGCATGAAGCAGAAGGCGGTGACCCAGTGGTTGATACGTTCCGGCGCCGTGTAGCGCACGATGGTGTCACGTTTTTTCATTTGCGCACCTCATCGTTGTCTTCATGCAGGTTATCTTCTTCGTCTTCCGCGCGGTTCGGGCCGACACCGACGTAGTGGAAGATACTCGCGGCAAACGTGGCCGCAAAACCAACGGCGGCCAGCGGTTTCCAGATACCTTTCCAGAACTTCACGGTGGCGCTGATTTCCGGGTTCTCCGGCAGGCCGTGATACAGATTCGGTTTATCGGCGTGGTGCAACACGTACATAACGTGTGTACCGCCGACACCGGCCGGATCATACAAGCCTGCATTGTCGTAGCCGCGGGTTTTCAGTTCGGTGACGCGCTCGCCTGCCAGCACTTTCATATCCTCTTTAGAGCCAAAGTGGATAGCGCCGGTCGGGCAAGTTTTTACGCAAGCCGGTTCCTGTCCCACATTCACGCGGTCGACGCACAGCGTACATTTATAGACGCGGTTGTCTTCCGGGTTCAGGCGAGGCACGTTGAACGGACAGCCTGCAATGCAGTAACCGCAGCCGATGCACTGCTCGGACTGGAAGTCGACAATGCCGTTGGCATACTGAATGATAGCCCCTTCAGCCGGACATGCCTTCAGGCAGCCCGGATCGGCGCAGTGCATGCAGCCATCTTTGCGGATGAGCCACTCCAGTTTGTCGTTTTGCTCAACTTCCGAGAAGCGCATCACCGTCCAGGATTTGGCGGTCAGATCGGCGGGGTTGTCGTACACCCCAACGTTGCTGCCGATTTCATCGCGGATATCGTTCCACTCTGAACACGCCACCTGACAGGCTTTACAGCCAATACAGGTGGTGACGTCGATGAGCTTCGCCACCTCTTCCTGGTGATCCCGCGCCTGAGGCGCGGGAGTGAAACCGTTAGTGGCGGAACGACGAATAATATCTTGTGATTGATAAGCCATAGGTCGTCTCCGTTACACCTTTTCCACGTTCACGAGGAAGGACTTAAACTCCGGCGTCTGCGAGTTTGCATCACCGACGGACGGTGTCAGGGTATTGGCAATAAACCCTTTCTTCGCCACACCTTCATAGCCCCAGTGGATCGGAATACCGATGGTATCGATATCCTTACCGTCTGCCTTCAACGTGCGAATACGCTTGGTCACCACCGCTTTGGCTTTAATATAGCCACGGTTGGAGGAGACTTTAACGGTATCGCCATGGGCAATACCCAGCTTATTCGCCAGTTTTTCGCCAATCTCTACAAACTGTTCCGGCTGAGCGATAGCGTTAAGCAACGCATGCTTGGTCCAGTAGTGGAAGTGCTCGGTCAGACGATAGGTGGTGCCGACGTACGGGAACTTATCCGCTGTACCTAACGCTTCCTTGTCGCCTTTAAAGATACGGGCGGCAGGGTTGGAGATCACGTTCGGGTGCAGTGGGTTGGTCCCCAGCGGTGTTTCAAACGGCTCGTAGTGTTCCGGGAACGGACCTTCCGCCATCTTATCAAGGGCGAACAGGCGTCCCATCCCTTCCGGCTGCATGATAAACGGCCCGACGTTGCTGCCTGGTGCGGCGGCACTGTAGTCCGGGATATCGACACCGCCCCACTTCGCGCCGTCCCATTTCAGGAGCTGGCGTTTTGGATCCCACGGTTTGCCCTGTGGGTCTGCGGAAGCGCGGTTATACAGAATGCGGCGGTTCAGCGGCCAAGCCCAGGCCCAGCCCAGCGTGTTGCCAAGGCCGGATGGGTCGGCGTTATCGCGACGCGCCATCTGGTTACCGTCAGGCGTCCAGCTACCGGCAAAGATCCAGCAGCCGCTGGCGGTGGTGCCGTCATCACGCAATTGAGCAAACGAACTGAGCTGCTGGCCTTTCTTGACGATGACCGCTCCGGTGGCTGGGTCGATAATATCGGCCAGCGCTTTACCGTTGTTTTCCATCGCCACTTCCTCAGACGCAGGTTCTTCCGGCGTTGAGTAGTTCCAGCTCATGTTCAGCACCTGCTCAGGTGCCGGGCCGCCTTCTTCAGCGTACATTTTACGCAGGCGTAAGAAGATACCGGCGAGAATTTGGCCGTCGGTTACCGCCTCCCCTGGGCCGTCAGCGCCTTTCCAGTGCCACTGCAACCAGCGACCGGAGTTAACGATAGAACCGTTCTCTTCGGCGAAACAGGTGGATGGCAGACGGAACACTTCGGTCTGGATTTTCGACGGATCAACATCGTTAGACTCACCGTGGTTCTGCCAGAACGTCGACGTTTCGGTGTTGAGTGGGTCGATGGTCACCAGGTATTTCAGTTTCGAAAGCGCTGCGACCGTTTTGTTTTTGTTCGGGAATGAGGCAACCGGGTTAAAGCCCTGGCAGAGATAACCGTTGACCTGGCCCTCTTTCATCATCTCGAAGTACTGCAGCACGTCGTACCCTTTATCCCACTTCGGCAACCAGTCAAAGCCCCAGCTGTTTTCAGCCGTGGCTTTATCGCCATAGAAGGTCTTCATCATTGAGACGAAGAATTTCGGGTAATTGCCCCAGTAGTTCACCTGGCCTTCCAGCAGCGGTTTTGGCGTGCTGGCGGTGAGGTAAGTTTGCAGGTCAGTCTGTTTTTCGCTTGGCAACGTCATGTAGCCTGGCAGGCTTTGCGACAGCAATCCTAAGTCGGTCAGCCCCTGAATGTTGGAGTGACCACGCAGGGCGTTCACGCCGCCGCCAGCCATGCCCATGTTGCCGAGCAGCAGCTGAATCATTGCCATGGTACGGATGTTCTGCGAACCGATGGAGTGCTGCGTCCAGCCCAGGGCGTACAGGAATGAAGCAGTTTTATCGTGCGCGCTGGTTTCTGCGATGTATTCACAGACTTTGAGGAAGTCGGCTTTTGGCGTCCCACAAATATTCTCTACCATCTCCGGCGTGTAGCGGGAAATATGCTGCTTCAGCAGATTCCACACGCAGCGCGGATGGGTGAGGGTGGTATCGCGTTTGGCGTAACCGTTCTCATCCAGCTCGTAGTTCCAGGACGTTTTATCGTACTTACGCGCCTGTGCGTCATAGCCGCTGAACAGGCCGTCGTCGAAGCTGAAATCTTCACGTACGATAAGGCTGGCGTTGGTGTAGGCCTCGGTGTACTCACGGTTGAATTTTTCATTATTCAACAGGTACAGCATGACGCCTGACAGGAACGTAATGTCAGTACCGGAGCGAATAGGGGCGTAGAAATCTGCCACCGACGCGGTACGCGTAAAGCGGGGATCGATAACTATCAGCTTCGCGCCGTTGTGGATTTTGGCTTCCATCGCCCAGCGGAACCCAACTGGGTGAGCTTCTGCGGCGTTACCGCCCATCACCACGATGAGGTTGGCGTTCTTGATGTCGACCCAGTGGTTGGTCATCGCACCGCGACCAAATGTTGGAGCAAGACTTGCTACCGTTGGTCCGTGTCAGACACGTGCTTGGTTGTCGACCGCGAGCATACCGAGCGCGCGCGTAAATTTCTGGGTTAAAAATCCGGTTTCGTTACTGGATGCCGATGCGCACAGCATACCGGTGGTCAACCAACGGTTGACGGTAGTCCCGGCATCGTTCTTTTCAATAAAGTTGGCGTCACGGTCAGCTTTCATCAGTTTGGCGATGCGATCAAACGCTTCATCCCAACTGATTTTCTGCCATTTATCGGAGCCTGGTGCGCGGTATTCAGGATGCTTCAGACGGCTTTCTGAGTGGATAAAGTCCACCAGGCCTGCGCCTTTCGGGCACAGTGCGCCACGGTTAACCGGGTGATCCGGGTCCCCTTCGATATGGAAAATCGAGGCTTTTGCGTTTTTTGCGCCGTCGCCGAGGCTATACATCAATAGCCCACAACCGACAGAGCAGTAAGTGCAGGTGTTACGAGTCTCACGGGTGCGCAGCAACTTGTACTGCCGTGTTTCCGCGAGTGCGATGCCCGGGGCAAAGCCCAGCGCCGCTGCCGTGGTTCCTGCCATACCGCCAGCGCAGATCTTAAAGAACTGTCTTCTGCTGACCTGCATGGATCGCTCCTTGTTTCGACATTGTTATTGCTTGTAGTTTTTCTTCGCCGTAGCACGACGAAGGTGCTGAAAAATGTGATGCCCTCAGTTCCAGGAGGGCTTTCAATCAGAATACCACATTATCGGTAGGCCTGTTCCGATACGGTTAATGGTAGGTGAATAGAATTTGCGCGCATTAACATTGAATTGTGGTTTAGCTCACAAATTGATCGGATTGTGGCGGGTAGAGGATGGGTAATTAACGTCATTAACTATAAGGGATTAGATTTCGCGCAAGGGATTGTTTGTCGCATAATGTGGCGTTATAAGTGCAGTTGTGCGTTATTGCACCACAAACTTGATCCATAATAAGCCTCAATTCCCCTGTGTTGTGGTGGAATAGACGCCCCGTATTGTTGATGTTGTCAGAGTATTTGCCGTGTTTAATTTTAAAGATGAAGTCAAACCCTCGTTGCAGCTGATTGGCGCAGCCGAGCGTTCTGTCTTCAGAAGGCCACAGATTATGCAACCCACTCAGGATATTCTTGCAGAAGAAGTTCCCGTTGCGTTGGTCTACAACGGCATCTCTCACGTCGTGATGATGGCGACGCCGAAAGATCTGGAAGCTTTTGCGATAGGTTTCTCTTTATCTGAAGGCATTATCGAGCATCCGCGCGAAATCTTCGGTATGGACGTCGTCCCTGCCTGCAACGGCATGGAGGTCAGAATCGAGCTTTCCAGCCGCCGCTTCATGGGGCTAAAAGAGCGCCGCCGGGCGCTCGCTGGCCGCACAGGCTGTGGCGTGTGTGGCGTTGAGCAGCTCAACGATATCGGGAAGCCTATCCAACCGCTGCCGTTTAGCCAGATATTTGATCTGGCCCATCTCGATTATGCACTCCGTCATTTAGATGACGTTCAGCCAGTGGGCCGTGAAACGGGTTGTACACATGCTGCCGCGTGGGTGATGCCCTCGGGTGAGCTGGTGGGCGGGCATGAGGATGTGGGTCGTCACGTGGCGCTCGATAAGCTGCTGGGACATCGCGCCAAAGAGGGCGCGCTATGGCAGAAAGGTGCTGCGCTGGTGTCCAGCCGCGCCAGTTATGAAATGGTGCAGAAGTCTGCAATGTGTGGCGTTGAGATCCTGTTTGCAGTATCCGCCGCGACAACGCTGGCCGTAGAGGTTGCCGAGCGTTGTAATCTGACGCTGGTCGGTTTTTGCAAGCCGGGCCGGGCGACGATTTACACCCACCCGCAGCGATTAATCGGTGGTTAATTTATATTCAGTTATTTTGAATGACATCGACAAATAACTCCGCTTTTAGTTGATTGAGATGTGACCTATCATTTATCACATCAAGGCAACATGCCTTACACAAACAACCAACTTAAAGGGTTTATCTCATGAAAAGCATCAAAACTTTTGTCGCAGTTATCGCTCTCGCAACTTCTTTCGGTTCATTCGCAGCACAAACCGTCACCGCCAGTGCTTCTACTCTTGACGGTGCAGAAGCAAAAATCGCCGCTCAGGCCGAACAAGCGGGTGCAAGCTCTTACAAAATCACCCAGGCTTACAGCGGTAACCGCGTGCACATGACCGCAGAACTGAACAAATAAGCAATACGCAACTGTCGAAAGAGCGCCCTATGGGCGCTTTTTTCGTTTCAGTGGTAGGCCGGATGGCGCTTCGCTTATCCGGTCTACTTTAGTGGATACCAGCCAGACGCAGCAGCGCGGTGGCGATGGCGGCAGCAAAAATCACCACGATTAATGGCGCTTTACGCCATGCCAGAAACACCGCAAAACCAACCCCCAGTACGCGCGCCATCCCGGAGAAGTGCTCTCCTTCATAAAAGGTAGTGGCCAGAGCGACGGAAAAAAGCAGCACCGTCGCGGCATCGGAAAGCAGTGCCTGAGAACGTTCAGAGAAGGCTAACCGGTTACCCAGCTTCGCACCGCCAAGCCGCATCAAATAAGTCCCCACCGATAAAATAGCGATCCCGGCGATAAACAGCGTCATGTTACCCATTATTTTTTCCTCACCAGCAGGCCAAACAGTGAAAGCAGGACCGGTAATCCTACGGGGATGAACGGCACGCTAGCCAGTGAGAGTGCCGCACCGCTACAGGCGCGAATGAGCGTTGTGCGATTCTTGAAGGCGGGAATGACTAAGGCGAGCAGGATGGCGGGGAAGACCGCATCCAGGCCGATGGTTTCCGGTGCTGGCAATAGCTTGCCCACCGCTGCGCCAAATAGAGTTCCCAGTGGCCAGACAAGGGCGACGCCCATCCCACACAACCAAAAGGCGGCTTTACGTTGTTCAGGCGTGGGCTGTGAGAGTCCAAACACAACGCTCTCATCGTTCATGATATGGCAGCCAATAAAGCTCGCTGCACGACGCCCGACCAACTCCCTCACCGTCACGCCAAAAGGAATATGCCGGGCATTCACCAGTAGACCCGCCGCTGCCGCTGCCAGAGGATTGCCACCGCTTGCAACAATACCGATAAACATGAATTCCGACGCGCCTGCGAGAACGGAGACCGAAAGCAGTAAGGGAACCCAAAGCGGGAAACCATAGGCCATCGCCAGCGAACCATAGGAAACACCCACGACGCCAACGGCGAGACATACCAGAAAAATGGCTTTTAGCGTATCGCCTTTCAGGCAGGAGAACATGTTCAGAGACATCTATATTTACCATATCGAACGAGTTATCCATTATAATGAACGAATCAGAGTGGTAGTTCAAGACGAACGATTCGTTCGATATATAAAACGATGGAGTTGTGTATGTCACAGCCAATCAGCGTGATTGCTAAGAGCCTGGTGCGCGAGCGGGCGAGAACAGGCCTGTCTTTGGCTGAAATTGCGCGTCGTGCTGGGATTGCAAAATCGACGCTTTCTCAGCTTGAGGCCGGGAACGGTAACCCAAGTCTGGAAACCCTGTGGGCGCTGTGCGTGGCATTGGGGATCCCGTTTGCACGCCTGCTGGAGCCGCAGCCTAATAAAACGCAGGTGATTCGTCGGGGCGAGGGGACAAAAGTTATCGCTGAACAGGCAAACTATCAGGCGACATTGCTTGCTGCCTGTCCACCGGGAGCGCGTCGCGATATCTATCTGCTGACCACCCAGCCGGGTGCCGATCGAATTTCGCATCCGCATCCACCGGGTTCGGTAGAACATATTATCGTGACTCAGGGGCGAGCGCTGGTGGGGCTCACTTGTGCACCGGAAGAGTTGCATGCGGGGGACTACATTTGTTATCCCGCTGATGAGGAGCATCTGTTTAAAGCGCTGGAGCCGGACACCATGGCATTGCTGGTGGCTGAACAAAACTGATAACAGCACGCGGTAATATATAAATAACCGTGTGTTTTATTGATTTTCATATCAATTATATAATATTACTTATCTATGGATTATTAATTAGAATAATCTATAGATATATTCATATCTCTGTTTGTTATTTTGTTGCTCGCCAGTGTTATCTCGCTCACGATATTTCAAAATGTATTATTTACGGGTTGAACTTTATTGGCTAGTGTTCTCGTGCCTGTGATGAAACGTTTCCATTCTAAGATCTCGTTTCATTTGGTGAATAAATTATAAAACAATATTCATCATAAAAATAAGTGCGCGTGAGATCTCTTTCGGGATTTCCCGGTTATTCTTTATTTCAAGGAAAGCGAATAATGAAGAAATCGACATTAGCTATTGCGATTGGATTGTTATTAGTGGCCAATACCGGTGTTGCTAAAACAACGAAAATGACGTTGGAACAGCGACTGGAACAGCTTGAATCACGCCTGGAAGCCGCGGAAACTCGCGCCACCCAGGCTGAGCGTAAAGTGCAAGACATGCAGGTTCAGCAATCTGCTGAAATTAAAGAAATTAAAGACGCTCAGGGCAATACACCGGTGAATGGACAGACGGCCGCCACCGAAACACAGAAAAATGCGTCTACGCCTAATCTGCTGCTGACAGGATATGGCGATCTGAAAATCTACGGTGACGTGGAATTCAACATGGACGGTGAAAGCCGTCGCGGTACGCTGACGCAGCTCAGCCATGATAACTCAAACGAACGCTGGGATTTGAACGGCCGTATTCTGCTGGGTGTCGATGGAACGCGTACAATGGAGAACGGTCAATATGCGGGCTTCTCTATTCAGCCGTTAGCCGATATGACAGGCTCCATGAACCTTGATGATGCGTACTTCCACTTCGGTCAGAAGGATGACTGGAAAATCAAAGTCGGTCGCTTTGAGGCCTTCGATATGTTCCCGCTTAACCAGGATACCTTCGTTGAGCACTCCGGGAATACCGCCAACGACCTGTACACCGATGGTCAGGGTTATATCTACATGATGAAAGAAGGTCGCGGACGTTCTGATTCGGGTGGTAACTTCCTGATGAGTAAACAGGTTGATGACTGGTACTTCGAACTGAACTCGCTGGTTGAAGACGGAACCACGCTGTTTGCTGATGGCGATAACGTCCCTGGCGGGCGCAGTTATCACGGACGTGAAGTTGAGCAACAGAAAAACGTTGTCTATATGCGCCCGGTTATTTCCTGGTCGCCAATGACCGAGCTCTCATTCTCGGCGGCAATGGAATCCAACGTTGTTAATAATGCATACGGTTATACCAATAAAAAGGGTGAATTTGTCGACCAATCCGATCGTACCGGCTATGGTTTAACCATGACATGGAATGGCCTGAAAACCGATCCGGAAAATGGTGTGGTATTTAACCTGAATACCGCCTATTTAGATGCGAGTAATGAAGATGACTTCACTGCAGCAACGAACATTTTGTGGAAGAACTTCGAATTGGGCTATATTTATGCTCATAACAAAATTGATGATTTTGATAATGTAGTCTGCTACAACGACTGTGTTATTCAGGATGAAGGGACGTATGATATTCATACCATTCATGCGTCATATTTAATTCCGAATGTCATGAATATGCAAAACTTCAATATTTATCTGGGGACTTACTGGTCTAAAATCCAAAGCGACCAGAAAATCTCCTCCGACGACGATCGCTACGGCGCGCGCGTTCGCTTCAAATACTACTTCTAAATCTAGAAAAATTAAGGCCTCTGTTTACAGAGGCCTTTTTAATTTGTGGTGCCGTGCATGCACGATAAGCGAAGCGCCATCGGGCATGTTGCGGTATTACGCCAGGTAAAACACTTCTTTAAGCTCTGCACTCACCGGACTATTATCCGGGTTAGACGGCATCACGTCGGCCATATGTTTCCACCAGCGCTGGCACACTTCCGTACTGGCCACGGCGTTCCAGCGTTCTTCAGATTCAATCTCGACGGTCGCAAACAGCAGGTTACGTTCTTTATCGAGATAAATAGCGTAGTGGTGCGCACCGTGCGCTTTCAGTACGGCTTCCAGTTCCGGCCAGATCGGGCTATGGCGGCGCTGGTACTCTTCATGTGCATTGGCGTTAACCTGCATCACAAAGGCTTTGCGGATCATAATGCCTCCAGATACAGCTCGCGAACTTCATCGCGGCTGGCGGTGCGTGGATTACAGGGCGCGCAAGGATCGGCCAGCGCTTTATCCAGCCACCCTTCGATGTCTTCTTTCGTTACGCCCAGTTTACTGAATCCTTCTGGAATGCCCACCCGCGCGCTGAGTTTACGAATGGCGTTGATGGCTTCCATACTTGCCGCTTCATCGCTCATATTGCGAGTCTCGACGCCCATTGCTTGCGCCACGCGGGCAAAACGTGCAACCGCATTTGGACGGTTAAAGTTCTCGATAACCGGCAGTAAAATGGCGTTGCAGACGCCGTGTGGCAGGTTATGCGTTGCGCCCGGTTGGTGTGCCAGGGCGTGGACCAGACCCAAGCCGGCGCTGTTAAATGCCATTCCCGCCAGATACTGACCAAACGCCATCTGCTCGCGGGCTTCCAGATTGTGACCGTCGTCCACGGCTTTTGGCAACCACAGGGTAATTAAGCGAATCGCTTCCAGTGCGTTGGCGTCGGTTAACGGGTGTGCGCCCACGGAAACGTACGCTTCAACCGCGTGGGTTAAAGCATCCATCCCGGTAGCGGCGGTGACGGAAGCCGGGATATCGAGCATCACGCTGGCATCATCGACGGCAATATCCGGGATAATATTGGAATCAATAATGACTTCTTTCACCTGGCGGGCGGTATCGATGATGACCGCGTTACTGGTCATCTCGGCAGCGGTACCGGCGGTGGTGTTGATAGCCACCAGATGCACGCCTGCGTTCGCCACTTTGCCTACGCCGGAATAGGCGGTAGACGGGCCTGGGTTTGCGGTCAGGATCTTCACCGCTTTTGCGGTATCAATTGGGCTGCCGCCGCCAAAGGCGATGATGTAGTCGCAATTTTCAGCCTGATACGCCGCATAACCTTTTTGTACCAGCTCTTCCGTGGGGTTTGGGAAAACCTCGTCAAACAGGTGATAAGACATTTTATGGGCGTCCAGTGCGGTAAACAGGCTGTCCAGCAGGCCCATTTTCACCAGTTGACCGTCGGTGACGACAAGCGCCTTGCCCCATTTTTTACCGGCAACCAGATTGACCATATCGCCAATGGCGCCCGCGCCATGCAGGCTGATTTTTGGCAGTGCTAACATAAAACTCATGGTGTTTCTCCTTGATACCTAACTTGTGAAATCCTGCGTTCCCTCGGCTGGTTTGGTGTGATGATCAGGGAGGGGGAATGGGTAAGAGTTGTGCCACGGCTGGCTAAGAACTCATCCCATTAGCTCAGCGTTGAGATAATGGGATGCATTCTGATGCCTGACCTCAATGGCTGAGGCCAGGCGGTATGCTTACTTATACAGATTCAGCGCGCTTGCCATCGGGGTTACGCCAAAGCGCTGGCCGAGAGCAATCAATTCCTGCTGGGTGATGGTTTGCTTCATGCCGCCCATTGAGTACACCTTAACCAGCACTTCTGCGGATTTTTCAGCGGTATCAATCAGACCAAAGGTTTCGTCGAGCGTTGGGCCGCTACCGAAGACTCCGTGGAATGGCCACAGAACCAGCGAGTGCTGCTGCATGGACACCGCGGTCGCTTCGCCGATTTCGTCAGTGCCCGGAACCATCCACGGCAGAATGCCCACGCCGTCAGGGAACACCACCAGACACTCGGTGCTGCCTTCCCACAGTTTGCGGGTGATTAACGCGCTGTCATTTTCCAGCACGTAGGTCAGGGCGATCAGGTTGGTCGCGTGGCAGTGCATGATCACGCGGTCTTTACCGCCGGTTAGTTTGATACGCTCACAATGTGACAGGAAGTGCGCTGGCAGCTCGGAGGTTGGTACGGCCTCATGAGTCAGCCCCCACAAAATGTGGTAGCCCGCGCCGTCGCTGTCGACCTTCACTACGCCCAGGTTGGCGGCTGGGTCGAGCTGTACGTTGCGGAAGAATTTACCGGAACCGGTGACGATAAATGGGGTATTTGCCAGCATCGGCATCGGTTGGCTCAGGGCGATATAGCGCGGTTTGGCGTGGAAATCAGCGGCGAATGGCGCGATATCCGCTTCATCCAGACGCAGAGTCAGGTTGCCGCCGTTACGTTCGTCCCAGCCTTTTAACCAAGCATCGGAAGTGGCTTTGATCATGCCCTGGACGAACCAGGAATCGGTGATGGTCTGCATAGTCTTGTTGTTCCTGTAGTGTTGATGCGGGGTTTTCCCCTCACCCTAACCCTCTCCCCGAAGGGGCGAGGGAACTGTTCAGTGTCGTGTTTTCTCCCTCTCCCTCAGGGAGAGGGTCGGGGTGAGGGTCAATCACCCACGCTGACTTAAAATCTCTTTCTCATAGCCGCGCACGCTCTCCAGCCACTGACTCCCCGCTGGGGTATCGTTACGCTGGCAGTACATTTCCCACACTGCCTGCCATGGCAGACATTTTTGTTCTTCCAGCAGTGCCAGGCGTGCGGTGTAGTCACCAGAAACTTCGAGTTGACGCAATTCGTCGGTGGGTTCCAGCAGCGCGCGCAGCAGGGCTTTTTTCATGTTGCGAGTGCCGATAACCCAGGCAGCGATGCGGTTGATAGACGCGTCGAAGAAGTCGAGACCAATGTGGACACGGTCGAACAGGTTGTGGCGGATAATTTCGCTGGCGATAGCCTGCGTTTCATCATCCAGCAGCACCACGTGGTCGCTATCCCAGCGTACCGGACGGCTCACGTGCAGCAGCAGGCGCGGAACGTACAGCATGGCGGCGGAGATTTTTTCGGAGATCACTTCGGTTGGGTGGAAGTGACCGGCATCCAGGCACAGTGCGGTCTGGCGGCTGGTGGCGTAGCCCATATAGAACTCGTTAGAGCCAACGGTGTAGCTCTCAGCACCAATACCGAACAGCTTGCTCTCGACGGCATCAATATGATGCGCCGTGTCGAATTTCTCGCTAATCACTTCATCCAGCGCAGCGGCCAGACGCTGGCGCGGCGCCAGGCGGTCAATCGTCACGTCTTTCATGCCGTCCGGGATCCAGATGTTCATGACGGACGGCGTACCCAGCTGCTCACCGAAGTAAGCGGAAATGCGACGGCTGGCTTTGCAGTGGTCAATCCAGAACTGACGGATTTTTGGATCAGCGTGAGACAGGGTAAAGCCGTCTGCGCTCAGCGGATGCGAGAAGCACGACGGGTTAAAATCGAGGCCCAGCTGGTGTTCTTTTGCCCACTCAACCCAGTTTTTGAAGTGCTCAGGTTTGATTTGGTCGCGTGCAACCGGGGTGTCAGACTCCAGATAGATAGCGTGCAGATTCAGGCGTTTTGGCCCCGGGATCAGGCTCAGCGCCTGCTCCAGATCGGCACGCAGTTCAGTGGCGTTACGCGCTTTGCCTGGATAGTTACCGGTCGCCTGAATACCACCCGTTAAATTGCCCTCTGGATTTTCAAAACCCGCAACGTCATCGCCCTGCCAGCAGTGCATCGAAACAGGTAAACGGTCCAGTTGGCGTAAGGCTTCTTCGACGTCGATGCCGACTGCGGCGTAGCGCTGTTTCGCGAGTTCCCAGGCCTGGTCAAGTTGAGTGGTCATGCGCAAAGCTCCTTTGTCTGTCGTTGTTGCTGAAACTGCGCAATGTAGTGAGCAATTTCATTATCTGGATTAGGGGTAAAAGTTGTGAGGCCGTAGTTATGGCTCACCACCTTGCGGAAATCGTCGACGTTGGACAGTTCATCCAGCGTCATCAGTTGAATACCAATATTGCCGAGGGTAGAGGCTTCAATCGGGCCTGCGACCACGGTTATCCCACACGCATCGGCGCACAGCTGGTTTAGCAATTGGTTCTGGCAGCCGCCGCCGACAATATGAAGCTGGCTAAACGGCCTACCGCGCAGTTGCGCCAGTTCGTTCAGAACATCCGCGTACAGCAGCGCCAGGCTATCGAAAATACAGCGAGCGAGTTCAGCGGCGCTGGTCGGCACCGGCTGCGCGCTTTCACGGCAGGCGGCCTGAATTTCAGCGCTCATGTTTTCCGGGTTGATAAAACGATCGTCGTTCGGGTTAATCAGGCAGTGACAGGCCGGCAGCTTGGCCGTTTCGGCAATCAGCGTTGCCAGGCAACTGATGTTTTGCTCTTTCAAGACGCGCTGTAATAGCCACAACCCCATAATGTTTTTCAGCACCCGGTAACGGCCTTCTGCACCGCCTTCATTGGTGATGTTGGCGCGCTGGGCTTGCTCGCTGGTGTAAGGTTTTTTGCTTTCAAAGCCCATCAACGACCAAGTGCCGGAAGAGAGATAGGCGGCGTCAGTATCTGCTAATGGTGAGGCGATAACGGCGCTGGCGGTATCGTGACTGGCCACGGCAACCACCGGGATATGATTACCCTGCGGGCAAATCCAGTGACCGACCACATTGCCGGGATGCGTTGGCGTACCGAACCATGACGGCGGTGCGCCGGTCCAGTTCAGCAGGTCTTCATCCCAGTTATCACTGTCGATATTGACGAGCTGGGTGGTGGTTGCATTGGTGTATTCCCAGTTCATCTTTCCGGTGAGGCGGTAGCCGAA
The DNA here is from genome assembly GCF_034424175.1 of Kluyvera intermedia. Classification (NCBI taxonomy): domain Bacteria; kingdom Pseudomonadati; phylum Pseudomonadota; class Gammaproteobacteria; order Enterobacterales; family Enterobacteriaceae; genus Kluyvera; species Kluyvera intermedia. The sequence goes on along the minus strand of NZ_CP139986.1, from coordinate 4,638,586 downwards.
ATAGTCTGGGATCAACAAGGCATGAGCGGCCTGTGATACGAGATCCGGCTGCTGCTCAACCAGCGCACGAAGCTGATATAACGTGTTAAACGGCAGAAATTGAATGCCACTGCGACGGTAAATATCACCTTTACCCAACTGCTCCATGGCGAGGGCCATCACGCCGTCGGTGCGCTTGTCGCGATACGCCACCGGCAGGCCAACCCGCTGACCGTTTTTATCCAGCAGCACATAGTCCACGCCCCAGGTATCGATACCGATGCTGTCGATAAGAATGCCTTCTTCGCAAACCTTGTTGAGGCCGATACGGATCTCGGCTTCCAGCCCATCGATATCCCAGGTGTCAAAACCCGCCTGCTTATGCAGATTGTTGACGAAACGGTGGATTTCGCGCAGTGACAGCAAGCGTGTGTCGGCATCAAAACGCGCCAGCATTACACGTCCGCTTGAGGCGCCTAAATCGACGGCCACGCAATGGCGAAAAGTCATGGTAAGAGTCCTTCTAAGAGTCATTACCGATTAGTCTAAAAAAGGGGTGATGAAACAACCTTCTCGTTACTGACAGTCGCCATAGGGCGCTGGCAAGAAAGCAAAGGTGAACGTGAGGGAGTTCACAAATTCTTGCGATGGCACTGGGTTAAGGGGGTGTGATGGTGAGCGCATTTCCCGATCTTTCCGGCTATTTCTTGAAAAAACGACCGGATTTGCGCGCTTTACTGTCAAAACGTCAAGGTCAGATCGCTCATCGGATATTACTATCCTGATAACTTTTCTCATCTGGCGGGAGTCGTTATGACCGTACTACACAGCGTGGATTTCTTCTCTTCAGGTCACCTGCCCGTTGCTATCGAACAACGACTTCCGCAGGGCGCATTTCCTGAGCATCATCATGATTTTAATGAGATTGTTATCGTCGATCATGGATCGGGTATTCATGTGTTCAATGGTCAGCCGCATACAATTTGCGGCGGAACAGTGTGCTTCGTCCGCGACTTTGACCGACATCTGTATGAGCATACCGATAACCTGTGCCTGACCAATGTGTTGTATCGCGCACCAGATGCTTTCCAGTTTTTGTCAGGGCTGAATAAGCTGTTACCGCAGGAGCAGGACGGTCACTATCCTTCCCATTGGCGCGTAAACCAGAGCACTTTGCAGCAGGTGCGGGCTATCGTCAGTCAGATGGAAGAGGTGAAGGACGGTATCGATATGATGTCGTTAGCCAACCGTGAGATTCTGTTTATGCAACTGCTGGTGTTGCTGCGTAAAGGCAGCCAGGAGCAAGGAGCGGAGGACAATGATGCGCGGCTCAATCAGCTGATGGCCTGGCTTGAAGATCACTTCGCAGAAGAGGTGTGCTGGGAAGGGCTGGCAGAGAGTTTCTCTTTATCGCTGCGCACGCTGCATCGCCAGCTCAAGCACTGTACTGGTTTAACGCCGCAGCGTTATCTCAATCGCCTGCGCCTGATTAAGGCGCGGCATCTGTTGCGCCATAGCGATGACAGCGTGACCGACATTGCCTACCGCTGTGGTTTTGGCGACAGCAACCACTTCTCAACCTTGTTCCGCCGGGAATTTAACTGGTCACCGCGGGATATTCGTCAGGGACGTGACACGTTGCTCCAGTAACGCGAGGACAATCACCGTTTTTTAGCGCAAAACGGCGAATAATAATCGGCTGTGAGTCGAGAGGTATCCGCGTGTCCGGTCAGTTAATCCTGCGAAAATCTGAATTTTTTACCAGCCCGGCGCAGGCCGTGGCGGTGGCTGACCGCTATCCACAGAATGTTTTTGCTGAACATACACATGATTTTTACGAGCTGGTGATGGTCTGGCGCGGCAACGGCTTACATATCCTCAATGACCGCCCCTATCGGATTACACGCGGCGACCTCTTTTACATCCGCGCTGAAGATAAGCACTCCTACGCCTCTGTTAACGATCTGGTTTTACAAAATATTATCTACTGTCCCGAGCGCTTAAAGCTCAACCTCGATTGGGTATCCCATATTCCAGGATTGCACGGTTCACACTGGGCGCCGCACTGGCGTATTGGCAGTACCGGCATGAACCAGGCGCGGCAAATCATGACCCAGCTTGAGCAGGAGAGTCGCAAAGATGACGCGCTGGCAAATGAGATGTCTGAACTGCTGTTTGCCCAGCTGGTGGTGTGCCTCAAACGCTATCGTTACGCCACCGATAACCAGAACGCGACACAGAGTGAGGCGCTGCTGGATAGGCTACTGACGGTGCTGGCGGGGAGCCTCAATCGTCCTTTTGCGTTGGATAGCTTCTGTGAGCAGCAGGCGTGCAGCGAACGCACGCTGCGCCAGCAGTTCCGTAGTCAGACCGGCATGACGGTGAACCACTACCTGCGTCAGCTACGAATTTGTCATGCGCAGTATCTTCTGCAACATACTGAACTGCTGATTGGTGAAGTGGCGATGCAGTGCGGGTTTGAGGACAGTAACTATTTTTCGGTAGTGTTTAACCGGGAAGTGGGAATGACGCCGGGGCAGTGGCGGCAACGCAGTCGCATTGCCGCCTGAAGGATCTAGCTTGCCATTCCTAGCCCCACGATATTGGCGGCAATAATAATCACCACACACCCCAGGCTCAGCACGCTGACCGGACGACGCCCGGCGTTTTTCCACTCTTTCAGTACCAGACCGACCAATCCACCGCACAGAACATAGAAGCTCATGTGCAGCATCCAGCTCATATAGTCATATTGCGCGGGAATGCTGGCGTGGCCCCAGGCATAGAAGAAGAACTGGAAGTACCACATCAAACCGCCTAATGCCGACAGTAGGATATTGCTGATGATGAGCGATTTTGGCAGCGAGAAATCGGTTTTTATCGACAAACTCTTCACTTTTGCCAGACGAATAAAGCAGAACCCGAGGTTGACCAGCGCGCCGCCGCCCATAATCACCACATAGCTGGGTAAAGCGGTATATAGCGGATCGACACCTAGCGCGGCTGCTGCTTCGTGCATGGGTTTTGCGGCACTCATTGCAAAGGACATCCCGGCGGAGAAAATGCCGCACATGACGGCCAGCACCAACCCTTTTTTCAGGTTGAATTCCTCTGCTTTAATGCCCATTTTGCGTTCTTTTAGCTGGCCTGCGCGGGTCACAATACCCACGCCAATAACGGCGACCAGCACGCCAAGAAGCGTCATTTTTCCGCCCTGGGTATGAATCAGGACATCAAATTGACCATTCAGAATAGGCGTCATTAACGTACCGACAATGAGCGTAATACCGATGGCAATGCCGATACCCATCGACATACCAAGATAACGCATTGTCAGGCCATAGTTGATGTTGCCGATCCCCCACATGGCGCCAAATAGAAACACGGGCAGGAGCGTTGAAGCGCTAAAGGAGTGATAGTAAGCCCAGAAATCGGGCAGCAGCATTGCGCTGATAGTCCAGGGAAGGATTATCCACGAGACAATCCCGCCAATAGACCACATGGTTTCCCATGACCATCGTTGAACTTTTTTAAACGGAGCATAGAAACAGGCTGCACTGGCTGCGCCTATCAAATGCCAAAAAATACCCATCGTAATCGCATGATTCATTTATTTTTATCCTCATCCAACTTTTGTTGTATTGATTGTCTCTCGACAGGATGAGTGTAAAAATTCGTCAGTTCATTCACCTTCAGACTGGTGCCATCTAAGCGGAAAAGATGGCAGTGAGGGCGGTAATGAGCTGTTCTTGCTCACAAAATGCTGACTATGCGGATGTGTTATAACCTTATTAAAACTACGGCATTGATAATCATTTTCAATATTATTTAATTAACTATAATGAACCAACTGATTACGCGGCGTTTACAGTTTGCCGTCCGATAATAATGGAGATGATTATGAGCTATACCCTGCCATCACTGCCTTACGCGTACGATGCTCTGGAACCACACTTCGACAAACAGACCATGGAAATCCACCACAGCAAACACCACCAGGCTTACGTTAACAACGCCAATGCTGCGCTGGAAAGCCTGCCGGAGTTCGCTTCCCTGTCTGCAGAAGAACTGATCGCGAAACTGGATCAACTGCCAGCGGATAAGAAAACCGTTCTGCGTAACAACGCCGGTGGCCACGCTAACCACAGCTTCTTCTGGAAAGGCCTGAAAAAAGACACCACTCTGCAGGGTGACCTGAAAGCGGCTATCGAGCGTGACTTTGGTTCCGTTGATAACTTCAAAGCTGAATTTGAAAAAGCGGCTGCGACCCGTTTCGGCTCCGGTTGGGCCTGGCTGGTATTGAAAGGTGACAAACTGGCTGTGGTTTCTACCGCAAACCAGGATTCCCCGCTGATGGGTGAAGCCGTTTCTGGCGCTTCCGGTTTCCCAATTGTGGGTCTGGATGTGTGGGAACACGCTTACTACCTGAAATTCCAGAACCGTCGCCCGGACTACATTAAAGAGTTCTGGAACGTGGTGAACTGGGACGAAGCAGCAGCGCGTTTCGCCGCTAAAAAATAATTTGCATTGCCGGTCTGTAGAAGCGAGTCTGATGACTCGCTTTTTTTGTATCCGCGTAAGGAGCAGCAGATGCATTATCCGGTTGATGTGTTCATAGGAAAAATTCGCGACTACGACGGTAGCCGCCCTAGCTCCATTGCTAAAGTACAGGTAGACGGCGAGCTTACGCTTAACGATCTCGGGCTGCTGGGCGATGAACAGGCCGAAAAAAAAATCCACGGCGGCCCCGACCGGGCACTGTGCCACTATCCCCGCGAACATTACGCTGAATGGGCGCGTGACTTTCCCGACCAGGCCTCCCTGTTTTATGCCCCGGCATTTGGTGAAAATTTATCGACGGAAGGCATGAATGAACACAACGTATTTATCGGCGATATTTATCGTTGGGGCGAGACGTTAATCCAGGTCACCCAACCGCGTTCCCCGTGCTTTAAGCTCAATTACCACTTCGCCATAAGCGATATGGCTTCTGTGATGCAAAACAGTGGCAAAACGGGCTGGCTGTATCGTGTGATTGCTACAGGTAACGTGTCCAGCGATGCGCCGCTTGAGTTGGTTTCGCGTCTGAGTGATGTGTCGGTGCATGAAGCCGGTGTGATCGCCTGGTCGATGCCATTTGATGACGATCAGTATCACCGACTGCTGAGCGCAGCAGGGCTTTCTGTTAGCTGGAGTCGAACGATGCAGAAGCGGCGTTTAAGCGGCAAGATTGAAGATAATTCCAGAAGATTGTGGGGCAAGTAGCCCAGGCGAGGCGTTTACGCCGCCCCCGGGAGGGTTAACGAACGTGAAGCCTGTGAGATCCCGGAGTCGGTGCTCTCGCACCTTGTCCGGGCTACCCATAGCCGCATAAAAAATCGGCCTGCATAAGCAGGCCGATGGTTTTTAGGTTCTCTTGTAAAGCGGAAGCCACAGCGTTAACCGCAACCCACCCAACGGACTGTCGTCGGCTTTCACCCAACCACGATGTTGCTGAATGGCACTTTCCACAATCGCCAGCCCTAACCCCGTCCCGCCAGATTCGCGGTCGCGCGCTTCGTCGGTGCGGTAGAAAGGACGGAAAATTTGCTCGCGATCGTCCGGGCTGACGCCTGGGCCATCATCATCAACATGGATGGTAATACCGTCTTTATCCACCGAGAAGCTCACGGCAATTTTGGTGTGTGAGTAGCGCAGCGCATTGCGAACGATATTCTCCAGCGCACTTTCCAGTGCGTTCGGGTTACCGTATAGCGGCCACGGCCCAGGCGGATAGTCAACGTTAAATGACTTGCCCATCTGTTCGGCTTCAAATGCGGCGTTGTCGAGTACCTCACCCCACAGCTGATTAGCCTTCAGCGTTTCACTCAAGAGTGCGTTTTTCTGCTGATTCCGCGACATCACCAGCATGTCGTTGATCATGCTGTCCAGACGCTGCGCTTCCGTTTCGATACGTTCCAGTTCTTTGCTCTCACCGCTACGACGACGCAGCAGGGCGGTGCCCAGTTGCAGACGGGTTAACGGCGTGCGCAGTTCATGGGAGATATCGGAGAGCAGACGCTGCTGTGCGGTCATCATCTGCTCCAGCGCCATCACCATTTGGTTGAAGCTGGCACCTGCCGCCAGAAATTCCTGCGGCCCGGCTTCCAGTTCTGGATGCTGACGCAGGTTGCCCTGGGCGACTTCATCTGCCGCATTTTTCAGCTTACGCGCCGGTTTTGCCAGGCTCCACGCCAGCCATAACAGCAGCGGTGCGCTGACCAGCATGGTCACGATAAGCAGCAGTAATGGCCTATCAAACAACAGGTTGATAAAGTCGGACTGCGAACTGCTGGCTGGACGGATTAGGTATAACTGGTAGTTATCTTCGCCGTCACGAATAGAAAATGGCCCAACCAGCTCTACGCGCCCGTACTTCTTCTTCTGCGGGTGATCCGCGTTATCAGATTGTCCGATGAAGTTACGGATAATCTGCATCTCGTTGCGTTCAGCGCCAATCACGCGGCCTTCGCTGGTGACCAGCAGGAGGCGCTGGCCCGGCGGGGCCCACTTATCAATTGCGCGGAACAACCGACGCCACCACATCAAATCGTTGGGAGGGTCGTTGGCTAACTCTTCTGCGACGTGCTGCTCGATCATCAAGCCCTGGCGCTGCTCGCTTTCCAGCAGCTCCGTCATCTGGCGTGAGTCGAGCTTAGGCAGCATCAACACCAGCATCAACACCAGCGCTAGCGTAAGCCAGAAGATGGCGAAGATGCGTGCGGTTAAACTTCCTATCATGAAGCGGAAACCATCAGGTAGCCGCGACCACGTAGCGTTTTAAACCATGGGTGACCATCTTTACGCTCCGGCAGTTTCCGGCGCAGGTTGGAGATGTGCATATCAATGGCGCGGTCGAACGGCGTGAGGCGTTTTCCCAGCACTTCCTGGCTTAAATGTTCACGTGAAACGACCTGGCCCAGATGCTGCGCCAGCAGATAAAGCAGGGTAAATTCGGTGCCGGTAAGCTCCAGTGTCTGTCCATCAAAGCTAGCTTCCTGACGGCCTGGATTCAGGCTTAGAGAATCAACTTCAACGGTCGGTGAACTGCTCTCGCTATTTTGCTGCTGTTCGCTCCAGTGTGAACGGCGCAAAATAGCGCGGATACGCGCAACCAGCTCGCGATCGTTAAATGGCTTAGGCAGATAGTCATCTGCGCCCAGTTCAAGGCCCAGAACGCGATCCAGCTCGCTTCCACGGGCGGTTAACATAATGACGGGTGTCTGGTGTGTTTGTCGTAATTCTTTAAGCGTATCGATACCGTTCTTTTTCGGCATCATCACGTCGAGTAAAAGTAGGTCGATGCTGTCATCAATCAGCGATAAAGCCTGTTCACCATCGTGGGCAACCAGGACGTTAAAGCCTTCCATATCAAGAAGTTCCTTGAGCAAAGAAGTTAACTCTCGGTCATCATCAACTAACAAAATTTTATTCATATTTTAATCCCTCCGAGGCAGAAATTACGTCATCAGGGCTAGCTAATCCATGACTTTACGTTGTTTTACACCCCCTGACGCATGTTTGCAGCCTGAATCGTAAACTGTCTCTCGTTGATTCGCGACACAAAAGTTTTTGGGAGCATGTGATGCGCAATGTTATCGCTGCCGTCATGGCCTCAACGCTGGCATTCAGTGCACTAAGCCAGGCCGATGAAGTCGTCACCAGCGTTAACTGGCACCCGGCGGAAGCTAATCCGCTGAGTAGTGGCCAGGGCCATATGTTCGACGGTATTAGTTTAACCGAACATCAACGCCAGCAAATGCGCGATTTGATGCAACGGGCACGACACGATCGTCCACCTGTTAATGTTAGCGAAGTGGAGACAATGCATCGCCTTGTCACCGCAGAAAAATTTGATGAAGCCGCTGTGCGAGCCCAGGCCGAGAAAATGGCCGAGGAGCAGGTGAACAGCCAGATAGAAATGGCGAAAGTTCGCAACCAGATGTACCGACTGCTTACGCCAGAGCAGCAAGCGGCTTTAAACCAGAAGCACCAGCAGCGCATGGATCAGCTGCGTGATGTTGCACGGATGCAACAAGGTTCGATTCAGACCCTGTTTAGTAGCAATACCCGTAGCAACCAGTAATAAACCCTGTTTTTCCTTGCCATAGACACCATCCCTGTCTTCCCCCACATGATGTGGGGGTTTTTTTTGTCTTAAATTCGTCACCGACTCCCCCTCACACATTCCGCTATACTACGCAAATCTGAAGGTGGGAGTGTTTATGAATCAATCTTATGGCCGGCTGGTGAGTCGGGCAGCGATAGCCGCAACGGTGATGGCATCGTTGCTGCTAGTGATTAAAATTTTTGCGTGGTGGTACACCGGGTCAGTGAGTATTCTGGCGGCGCTGGTGGATTCTCTGGTCGATATCGCCGCCTCGCTGACCAACCTGCTGGTGGTGCGTTACTCGCTGCAACCGGCGGATGAAGAACATACGTTCGGCCACGGAAAAGCGGAATCGCTGGCGGCGTTGGCGCAAAGTATGTTTATTTCCGGGTCGGCGCTGTTCCTGTTTTTAACCGGGTTCCAGCATCTGGCGCGGCCGACACCCATGAGCCAGCCCGGTATTGGCGTGGCGGTTACGGTGATTGCGCTTATCAGTACGTTGATTCTGGTGACGTTTCAGCGCTGGGTAGTGAGAAGAACACAAAGCCAGGCTGTACGCGCAGATATGCTTCATTATCAGTCTGATGTTATGATGAACGGTGCGATTCTCGTCGCGCTCGGCCTCTCCTGGTACGGCTGGCATCGTGCAGATGCGCTGTTTGCATTAGGAATTGGCATCTATATTCTATATAGCGCGTTACGCATGGGGTACGAAGCGGTTCAATCATTATTGGATCGTGCGTTGCCCGATGACGAGCGCCAGGAAATTTTCGACATCGTCACCGCCTGGCCGGGCGTTAGCGGTGCTCACGATCTCCGAACGCGGCAGTCAGGGCCGACCCGCTTTATCCAGATCCATCTGGAAATGGAAGATAACCTGCCTTTGGTTCAGGCGCATTACGTTGCCGATCAGGTTGAGCAGGCGATTTTGCATCGTTTCCCGGGGTCCGATGTGATTATTCATCAGGATCCCTGTTCTGTTGTCCCGCAGGGAAACAGAGCAATTTGAACTTTCGCAGTGGTTGTACAAAACGTGAGCTGGATCGGCATTATTTGTATAAATAACCGCCGTTTAGCCTGACCTGAATCAATTCAGCAAGAAGCGCTTGATATACTATCTCTACATAGAGTCGTTCTCTCCCCGTTTTTTTGGGAGCGCTTCGGGCAAAAGAATTAATTTTTAGCATTCCTAAGTTCAGAGGTAGTCATGATTAAGAAAATCGGTGTGTTGACAAGCGGCGGCGATGCGCCGGGTATGAACGCCGCAATCCGCGGTGTTGTGCGTGCAGCGTTGACGGAAGGTATTGAGGTCATGGGCGTTTATGACGGTTACCTGGGCCTGTACGAAGACCGTATGGTTCCGCTAGACCGTTACAGCGTGTCTGACATGATCAACCGTGGCGGTACATTCCTGGGTTCTGCGCGCTTCCCTGAATTCCGTGATGAAAACATCCGTGCCGTGGCTATCGAAAACCTGAAAAAACGCGGTATCGATGCGCTGGTGGTTATCGGTGGTGACGGTTCCTACATGGGTGCAGTACGTTTGACCGAAATGGGCTTCCCTTGCATCGGTCTGCCAGGCACCATTGATAACGACATCAAAGGCACCGACTACACCATCGGTTTCTTCACGGCGCTGAGCACCGTGGTTGAAGCGATTGACCGTCTGCGTGACACCTCTTCTTCCCACCAGCGTATTTCCGTTGTCGAAGTAATGGGCCGCTACTGCGGTGACCTGACGCTGGCAGCGGCCATTGCGGGCGGCTGCGAATTTATCGTGGTACCGGAAGTTGAGTTCAAGCGTGACGATCTGGTTGCCGAAATCAAAGCGGGTATCGCCAAAGGTAAGAAACACGCGATCGTGGCGATTACTGAACACATGTGCGACATCGACGAACTGGCGCAGTTTATTGAAACTGAGACCGGCCGTGAAACCCGTGCGACCGTTCTCGGCCATATTCAGCGCGGCGGCTCCCCGGTTCCTTACGACCGCATCCTGGCGTCCCGTATGGGCGCATATGCCATTGAACTGCTGCAGCAGGGCTTCGGTGGTCGTTGCGTCGGTATTCAGAACGAAAAACTGGTTCACCATGACATTATCGATGCTATCGAAAGCGTGAAGCGTCCGTTTAAAGGTGACTGGCTGGAATGCGCTAAGCAGCTGTACTAATTCGTGGTGTGCCTGGTAACAGGCAAATTGTGGATGAAAAAAAAGCCTTCTCTATGAGAAGGCTTTTTTGTGGGGCTTACTCAATATCCAGCGGATCTTCCGACAGGATAATACCGGTATTATCGGCATAAAGATGGTCGCCGGAGAAGAAGGTCACGCCGCCGAAGTTAACGCGGATATCACTTTCACCAATGCCTTCACCTGCGGAACCCACTGGAATCGCGGCAATCGCCTGGATGCCGATATCCAGCTCTTCTAAATCATCAACCTGACGCACCGCGCCGTACACCACAATGCCTTCCCACTCGTTCTGGGTGGCCAGACGGGCGAGGTCGGCGTCAATCAGTGCGCGACGGACAGAACCGCCGCCGTCGACCAGCAGGATGCGGCCACGACCGTTCTGTTCGAGCAGATCGTACAGCAACCCGTTATCCTCGAAACATTTTACGGTGATGATTTGCCCACCGAACGACAACCGTCCGCCAAAGTTAGAGAACAGGGGTTCTACTACGTTGACATCTTCCTGGTAGATGTCGCAAAGCTCGGAAGTATCGTATTTCATAGGATTAACGCTCAGTTGCTGCGAGTGATTTTAGTATATCGCGCTCTACGCATTGTTTGCAAAATCATCAATTGTTAATTGATATTTGTCAGTTAAGCCAACGTCTTGCTGAGCACAATTCCGATAACGAACAGCAGGTTAGTTAACAGCGCTCCTTTTACCGTCCGCTCCAGCATTGGCGGCATCGCCTGCGGTGAGCGTTCACGCATCACGTAGCGGGCTTGTTTGACCAGCAAAGGCGTACTCAGCACGAACAGCCAGCCCCACAGACTGTGAAGCGAGAGCAGATTAAACAGCGCCAGACAGACCAGCGTGCCTATCAGCAGACAGACGTGGTAACGGCGTGCGTTAACCGGCCCTAAACGGACGGCCAGCGTATTCTTACCGTTTTCGCGGTCGCTATCGATATCGCGAAGGTTATTGATATTCAGCACGGCCGTTGCCAGCAGACCACAGGCCGTCGCGGGCAGGATAATGGCGCTGCTCAGGCTGTGCGCCTGCAAGTACCAACTGCCAATCACGCTTAACCAGCCGAAGAAAATCAGCACGGAGATATCACCCAAACCGATATAACCGTAAGGTCGGGTACCCACGGTGTAGGTGATGGCGGCGATGATCGCCAGCAGCCCAAGCACCAGGAAACCGATAAAATCACCCGTGGTCTGAGATGCGGTAAACAGCAGGGCAAGTCCAGAGATGCAGATAAGCCCGACGGTGATAATCAGCGCCCGCTTCATCTGTTCTTTGGTAATCACCCCTTTTTGCATCCCACGCAGTGGGCCGATGCGATCCGGCTTATCGCTGCCTTTCACCGCGTCACCGTAATCATTGGCGAGGTTGGAGAGAATTTGCAGCAGACTTGCAGTAATCAGCGACAGAATGGCGACGGTGGGATCAAAATGACCCTGCCACCAGGCGAGGGCAGTACCGACGATAATTGCAGCACAGGCCAGAGGTAATGTTTTCGGGCGCAGACTTTCCAGCCATGCCTGGGTGCGGCTTACAGGTGTATTTGTCATGAGTAATCAGCCAATAAAAATGGGGCTTTTCAGCCCCATCAATTTAAAGATGAAAATGCAGTGACCGCGATTATAGGATAAAACGGCTCAGATCTTCATCTGCGACTAATGCATCCAGATGTTTACTCACGTATTCCGCATCAATTGTGATGCTCTGACCACTCATCTCGCTGGCGTCATAGGAGATATCTTCCACCAGACGCTCCAATACGGTATGCAGGCGACGGGCACCGATGTTCTCGGTGGTTTCGTTAACCTGCCATGCCGCCTTGGCGATACGCTTGATACCGTCTTCGGTGAACTCGATATTCACGCCTTCGGTCGCCATCAGCGCTTTATACTGTACGGTGACAGAGGCGTCTGGCTCGGTGAGGATGCGCTCGAAGTCGCTGGTGGTTAGCGCCTGCAGCTCAACGCGAATCGGCAGACGACCCTGCAGTTCTGGGATCAGGTCAGACGGTTTCGCAACCTGGAATGCGCCGGACGCGATGAACAGGATGTGATCGGTTTTGACCATACCGTGCTTAGTCGAAACGGTGCAGCCTTCAACCAGTGGCAACAGGTCGCGCTGTACGCCTTCACGAGACACGTCAGGGCCGGAGGATTCACCGCGCTTACAGATTTTATCGATCTCATCGATGAACACGATACCGTGCTGTTCAACCGCATCGATAGCGTCTTGCTTGAGTTCTTCTGGGTTAACCAGTTTCGCCGCTTCTTCTTCAATCAGCAGCTTCATCGCATCTTTGATTTTCAGCTTACGCGGTTTCTGCTTCTGGCCGCCCAAGTTCTGGAACATAGACTGCAACTGGCTAGTCATCTCTTCCATGCCTGGAGGCGACATGATTTCGACGCCCATCGGTGCTGCCGCGAGATCGATCTCAATCTCTTTGTCGTCCAGTTGGCCTTCGCGCAGTTTTTTACGGAATGCCTGACGTGCAGCAGAAGGTTCCTGTGGCTGTTCAGACTGGCCCCAGTTATTTTTTGCCGGTGGGATCAGTGCGTCAAGAATACGCTCTTCCGCCATCTCTTCAGCGCGGTAGCGATTTTTCTCGATGGACTGAACGCGGACCATCTTGATCGCCGAATCGGTCAGATCACGGATGATGGAGTCCACTTCTTTGCCCACATAGCCCACTTCGGTGAACTTGGTGGCTTCAACTTTGATGAACGGCGCGTTGGCAAGCTTGGCCAGACGACGGGCGATTTCGGTTTTACCGACGCCGGTTGGGCCGATCATCAGAATGTTTTTCGGTGTGACTTCGTGGCGCAGCGCTTCATCGAGCTGCATACGACGCCAGCGGTTACGTAAGGCGATAGCCACGGAGCGCTTAGCTGCGTCCTGACCGATAATATGTTTGTTCAGCTCGCTGACAATTTCGCGTGGGGTCATTTCAGACATGGGAGATCCTTACGCCTTGGAGGTCAATTCTTCGATGGTGTGGAAATGGTTGGTATAAATGCAGATATCGCCTGCAATATTCAACGCTTTCTCAGCAATTTCACGTGCGCTTAACTCGGAGTTTTCCAGCAGAGCACGGGCTGCGGCTTGGGCATACGGGCCGCCGGAGCCGATGGCAATCAGATCGTTTTCCGGCTGCACGACATCACCATTACCGGTGATGATCAGTGAGGCGTTTTCGTCGGCGACCGCCAACAGGGCTTCCAGCTTGCGCAGCATACGATCGGTACGCCAGTCCTTCGCCAGTTCAACGGCGGCTTTCACCAGGTGCCCCTGGTGCATTTCCAGTTTACGTTCAAACAGTTCGAACAGCGTGAAGGCGTCTGCCGTACCGCCCGCAAAACCGGCGATCACTTTGTCGTTATACAAACGACGCACTTTTTTCACGTTGCCCTTCATGACGGTATTGCCCAGCGTGGCCTGGCCATCACCGGCAATTACAACGTGGCCGTTACGGCGAACACTTACTATTGTTGTCACGAGCAGACCCCTTTGTTGCAAGTTGCGAATACGGATAGAGATGCCCCGTACCGTGTACGGGGCAGAATGTAATTATAGATGGGGGGGATTTTGGGGGTTTCAACCCCCAGTGGCGAGCCTAATGCAGTTTGCGTGACCGGCCATTTTCAGGCGGGTGATGGTGCCGTCGGCGTTATCCTTGCCTTTGACCGGGCCGATAACCACACGGTTCCAGCCGTTATTTGTCGTGATTTTTGAATCAAATCCTTCAAAAGCCAACTGCGCGCGGACGGTTTCTGCCTGCTCGGCACCTTTAAATGAACCGCACTGCACCATCCAGCGACGCTCATCTTTTTTCTCGGTGGCTTTCGGCGGCGTGGTTTCACGCACGACTGGGGCAGCAGCCTGGGTTTTAGGCTGTGAGGTCGTGGTGTGCGCAGGCGTTTGCAGCAGATCCTGATACGCGGAATTTGCCGCCGTTGATTTTGGCGGCTGCTGCGTCTGCGTTTGACGCGGCTGTTGAACGGGTTGCGCTGCGCGGGTTTGCGGTTGCTGTACCGGCTGCGTTTGCGTCCATTGCTGTTGCTGAACCTGCTGTTGCGCCAGACGCTGACGTTGTAGCGTTTGCTGACGCTGTGCAGGCGTTTGCTCATTCCACGGCACTTCGGTGAGCTGCGTAGGCTGCTGGCGCATATCTGCCTGCATTTGCGCTAACAGCTGGCGCTGTTCGTCGGTGAGCTGATTAGGGTTGATCACTTCCCCGCCGGCTGACGGTTCGGTTGGCGCACGGACGCCAGGCTGGCGGCTTTCCAGCTCTTTAATGTAACGCCAGCGTTCTTCTGGTTTCGGCGGAAGGCCGTTCCCTGTTATCTGGCGGCTTTGTAGCGATTCAGACTCTTCTTTTTTATGATGCGTGATGAAGTATAAACCGCCGATAAAAGCGACCACGACCGCAGCCGCGATTGCCACCATGGCAGGAGAGACCGCCGGAAAATTATTCTGTTTTTTCCGTGTATTCCGTGAATTACTGCTTTTGCGCCGCGAAGGTGCCTGCTGGCCGCGGCGTACATAGTCTCGTTGTGCCACTATCGTTTCGCTGTCTTTTTCCGTTTGTTAGCCCGACATGTTACTTAAGCGGCGGCGCTTTGACCAGACAAGCAAGTCCTAAAGCGCCAGGCTTTGCATCATATTTTGCTTGTACTGCCGCGAATCACCAGTTCGCAATCCAACAGACGCGAACCACTATCAACAAGCTGCCCGCTCAGTTGATTGAGTAACAGCAACATGGCTTCGCGCCCGATATCGAAACGCGGCTGTGAAACGGTGGTGAGCGGCGGGTCGCAAAACTCCGCCAGAGAGATGTTATCGAACCCAATGATGGACAGGTCGTCAGGGATTTTTAACCCTCGGCGTTTTGCACAGGAGAGCGCACCCAGCGCCATGATATCGCTGTGACAGAAGACGGCGGTTGGTGGCTGTGGCAAAGCCAGGAGCTGTTCAAGCGCCCTGGAGCCAGCTTCATAGGTAAAATTACCGCGAGCAATGTAGTGAGGGTCGACGGTGATCCCGCAGCGGCGCAGCGCCTGAACATATCCTTGTAGGCGATAGTGACACAGCGGCATCTCTTCCGACCCGGCAATACAACCAATGCGTTTATGCCCGAGTTCGTGCAGATAGTTAACGGCATCAAACGAGGCGGTGAGGTTATCGATGTGTACCGTCGGGAGACCCAGCTCAGGTGCAAATTCGTTAGCCATCACCATCGGTGGCAGGTTGCGCTGTTCTTCAATGCTGGCGTCGAAAGGAAGTTGCGAACCAAGCAGTAACATACCGTCAATCTGCTTGGTGATGATTAAATCGATAAAGGTTTTTTCCTGCTGGTTCTGATGCGCACAGTCGCCAATCAGTACCAGGTAACCTTGTGCCGCCGCCGTCACCTCGATCCCACGGATCACTTCGCTGAAAAAGGGATCGCAGATATCAGGAACAATCACCAAAATGGTGCGTGACTCATTGCGTTTCATGTTACGTCCCTGCAACTGCGGGAGGTAACCGACTTCCAGCGCTGCCTGCTCTACGCGGCTACGTGTTGCTTGCGAAACTTTCTCGGGATTCATTAATGCACGTGATACGGTTGCCGTAGAGACATTCGCTTGTAGGGCAACATCTTTCATGGTTGCGGCAACAACCGGTTTTTTAGCCTTCACCTGATCCTCTCCTCACTTGCTGGCGCAGGCACATCCCTTGTGACCTGACATCTGACACACTTTTATCAGATAGTTAGGCAGACCTGTTACAGAATTTTCATCGAAAGTGTGATGATTGTTTGATTTCACGATCCCGCTCTCAACTCTGCATTAACCTTCGATAGGATCGACGTCGAGAACCCACTTCACCTTACGGGATTCAGGGAGCGTATTGATAAGCGCCAGCGTGCCGGTGACGATATGTTGTAAGCGCACGCGTGAAGGGTGCTGTAACAGGATTTGCCAGCGATATCGACCGCCGCGCTTCGGCGCCAGCGCCGGTACCGGGCCAATCACCCACAGTTTATCGTCTGCCAGCGGGCTCGCCTGAATGAGATTGCGTAGCTGTTGCAGGAACAGCGGGGCCTGCTGGCTATTGTGGTCTTCCGCGCGAATCAACACGTGGCTGGTATACGGCGGGAGTTGCATCGTCTGCCGCTCGGCCAGCGCCTGCTCGGCAAAGGCGTCATAACCTTTATACAGCAGCGTTTGCAGCAAAGGATGGTCAGGATGGTGGGTTTGTAAAACGACTTCGCCTTGCTTACCTGCACGTCCCGCACGGCCAGAGACCTGGGTATAAAGCTGGGCAAAGCGTTCGGCTGAGCGGAAGTCGGCGGAGAAGAGTGCGCCGTCAACGTCGAGCAGAGCAACCAGCGTGACGTCGGGAAAATGGTGCCCTTTTGCCAGCATCTGTGTGCCGATAAGAATACGGGCGCCGCCGCGATGCACTTCCGCCAGATGCTGCTCTAGCGCCCCTTTACGGCTGGTGGTATCGCGGTCAATACGCGACAGCGGTACGCCGGGGAACATGGGGGCCAGCGCGTGTTCAAGCTGTTCGGTTCCCAGACCGACCGGCACCATATGCGTGGAGCCGCACGATGGGCACTGGCGTGGGATAGGGCGCTGGCTGTCGCAATGGTGGCAGCGCAGATGATGCTGAGCCTGGTGCAGAGTGTAGTAGCTATCGCAGCGTGGGCACTCGGCAATCCAGCCGCAGTCGTGACACAGCAGCGTCGGTGCAAAGCCCCGGCGATTCAGGAATAAGATCACCTGATTATCGGCTTGCAGGTGCTGACGCATGCGGTTTATCAGCGCTGGGGAAAGCCCGGCCTGTAAATGCTGGCCTTTGAGATCGAGCACGTGCTGAGTGGCTGGGCGCGCGTTACCCGCGCGGCGGGTTAAACGCAGCATGCGATATTTATGCTGGCGGGCGTTCAGCAGGGTTTCCAGCGCAGGCGTGGCGGAACCCAGAATAATCGGGATTTGCTCGCTGTGGGCGCGCCATACGGCGAGGTCACGAGCATGATAACGCCAGCCTTCCTGCTGCTTGTAAGAGCTATCGTGCTCTTCATCTATCACGATGACGCCAAGATTTTTAAACGGCGTAAACAGCGATGAGCGAGTGCCGATAACAATCGCCGCTTCACCACTTTTGGCTTTCAGCCAGGCGGCAAGGCGCTCGCTGTCGTTAAGCCCCGAGTGCAGTACTTCAACTGGCGCGTTAAAACGCTCGCGGAAGCGGGCGATAGTCTGCGGCGTCAGGCCAATTTCTGGCACCATCACCAGCGCCTGTTTGCCTTTTGAGAGTATGTTTTCCAGCACGCTGAGGTAGACCTCGGTTTTCCCCGAGCCGGTCACCCCTTCCAGCAGCCATGCGGAAAATTCATCTGATGCGCTATGAATCGCGCCCACTGCCGTTGCCTGTTCGGTATTGAGCCGCAGCCGCTCGCCCGGTACGGAATAGGCGGTGCGCCAGTCTACGGTTTCCGGGGCGATACTGCCGAGTTCGCTCAGGCCTTTGGTGCGCAGCGCCTGCATGGCGGTTTCATTGAATTCAAGCTCTGCCACCTGATGACGCCAGATTTTCCCCTGACGTAACGCCGCCAGCGCTTGTTGCTGCTTAGGCGAGCGTTTAAGCGTGTTGATATCCACCGCCTGCCCTTGTTCTGTGGCAAACCAGAACCACTGCGGCGTGGCGCTGGCAGGTTTCCCCTGACGCAGCAAAATGGGCAGCGCGTGAAACAATACGTCGCCAATCGGGTGATGATAATAGTCGGCCGCCCACAGCAGCAGACGCCAGACGGCAGATGAAAACACCGGTTCTTCGTCCAGCACTTCTGCAACGGCCTTAAGCTCCGTAATAGGGAGTTCGCTGCTTTCGTTAACTGACACCACGATCCCCACGCGCTCTTGTTTGCCAAACGGCACGCGCACGCGACAGCCCGCTTTGGCGCTGAGATTGTCAGGCAGCAGGTAGTCAAATGTACGGGGCAGTGGAACAGGCAGAGCAACGTGAGCAACGGGCATGTTTTCTTCCTGACTTGAAATCTGGCGAGACAGTATACACATTGTAGGGGTGCGGATCAGTTTGCATCTACTGGTCAAATTCTGTATGATTCGCCGCCTTTGATGCATTTTGGCGTCAGAGATATACTATTAACATCGCGTGGTGTCTGGCGTTAGGGCTGGAAGAGCGACGCGGCCTTAACCGAGGTTTTCCCCATGAAAAAAGATATCCATCCTAAATACGAAGAAATTACTGCATCTTGCTCTTGCGGTAACGTCATGAAAATCCGCTCTACCGTAGGTCACGATCTGAACCTGGACGTGTGCGGTCAGTGCCACCCGTTCTATACTGGCAAGCAGCGTGACGTTGCTACCGGTGGCCGTGTTGACCGCTTCAACAAGCGTTTCAGCATCCCAGGCAGCAAGTAAGTTGCCAAGCGAAAAAAGCGCCTTAGGGCGCTTTTTTTGTGTCTGAAATTTGTCTTTATTTTTATATTAAAAATATAAAAATCCGTTTAATTAATATGGTAAATATGTTTTTCAATGTCTCTGGTATATATATAATCGTAGCTTTATAGATTCATTAATAAAGTGTTTTGTTTGTATTTGATTCCTTCTGATAAATTCACGATAAATTATATGCATTGGTGATCTCTATCTTTACTACCTTTCTTTTATTGCCATTTTTATTTCCTGCGTGGCAGTAATGAAAAGGTGTTTAGATACCTTATAAAATAAACTTTCAGCGTAATTTAAAACTACTACTAGATCCCCCTATTGCGTTTTGGTCAAAAAGCCAGAGGCGATTGGATTTATTGCTGATGTTTTTAAGAGTGATTGCTATGAAAACAAAATATACCTTATTACTGCTTCCATTATTATGCGGTGCGGCTCATGCTGGATATGTGGACTACCGTCATGAGTACTATGATGATGGTCGTAACTATGATCGTGTCTATATGTCGAATCGTTTTTCGACCGGTTTTGGTGTTGCCGTTGAAGCGGTATCACGCTCCGATGATAAAGAGTCGAATCATGCTCTGAACAATATGGAGTCGAACAGTGCAGAGTATACGGCTAGCTATCAGTTTGAATGGCAAGGTTTTATTTTACAGCCCGGGGTCGCTGTTGAAATGGGCGACGACATGGCAATCTACAAGCCTTATATTCGCGTGCAGTATAACATTAACGAAAACTGGTGGACCGCATTCCGCTATCGTACCGAGTATGCCCGTCGTAATGGTGATGGGCGAGATGACCGCACCGTTTATCGTCCAGAAGCTTGGATGGGCTATAACGTGAATAATTGGATGTTCGAACTGAACGGAATTTATAAAGTTGCGGATAGTGAAGATCTCTACAATAACGGTAAAGATGATTACGAATATAATTTCCGTATCGCCTATAATATCGACTCCTGGGTTCCATTCATTGAAGTTGGTAATGTCTCTTCAGGTTATAATACCACCACCACTGACGATCGCCAGACGCGTTATCGTATAGGCCTGGGTTATAACTTCTAATCATTAATATCCTTCGTATCCGTTTATTTCACCGAGTATCCAGCAATACGCATAATTTGCGTGAATAATGTGTCTAAGGAGTTGACATCATGTCTAGTGATGGAGCTATTACCGGAATCGATAAAAGTATTGCCGTCAGGCCTTTCGGGTTCAGAGATAAAATTGGCTATTTATGTGGCGACCTGGGAACCTGTTTTATTCTTGGGTTGGTTAATAGTTTTTTAATGATTTACTACACTAACGTACTCGGCGTTTCCGGTGTCATTGTCGGGTCGCTCTATTTTGTGACCAAGCTTTTTGATGCGTTTGTCGACGTTGGCGTAGGGCGCCTATGTGATACTTCCAAACTGACGGCCAATGGGCGTTTTAACCCTTGGGTGCGTCGTATGAAGTATCCGTTCTGCATTATTGCGGTCGTCCTGTTCCTGCCGTTTGTGAATGATTTTTCTTATACGGCAAAAATTATCTACATCTGTTTCTCCTATTTTATTTACGGTTCACTGTTATCGACCGTGAGTATTCCTTATGGCGCGATGTCTGCGGCGATAAGCTCTAACCCGGAAGATCGCGTATCGCTCTCAACCTACCGTAGCGTTGGGTCAGCAATTGGCGGCGGGGCAACCGGCTTTTTCATTCCTATCCTGATGTATACCACCCTTGTGGACGGAAGCCAGGTCATTTCCGGGCAGCATTTCTTCTGGATCTCTATTGGCTGTGCGGTGTTGGGCTTTATCTTTTTAAGTTTGACCTGTCAGTTAACGACGGAACGCGTACGCGTGGAGAGAAAAGAGAGCATGCCGGTTTCGGTGCTGCTAAAAGGGCTGCTACGCAATAAGGCGCTGATTGTTCTAGTCGTTGTGGATTTGCTTATCGTGATTAACCAGGGGTTGTCTGGCACCAATATGACCTATCTGTTTAATGACTATTTCCACAATAAAGAGGCCATGTCCGTCGCGTTGTTGTTTACCTTCGGCTCCCTGGTGTTGCTGGCACCGTCAGCGTCATGGCTCACGAGGCGGTTTGGTAAGAAAGAGGCCAGCGTAGGCGCGCTGCTTTTTGCGGTGGTCATGTACGTGATTATGTACTTCGTCCACATTACGGATGCGAAAGTCTATCTGGTGTTTCTGTTCCTGGCGACGCTGGGGGCGGGGTTATTCAACCTGATGATTTGGGCGTTTATGACCGATGTTTGTGATTATCATCAGTATGTCACCGGCGATCGTGAAGACGGCACCGTGTATGGTGTGAACTTCTTTGCCCGCAAAATTGGCCAGGCGTGTGCCGGGGCTATTGGCGGCTTTATGCTGGCGATAATTGGTTATCAATCTTCGTCAACGGGCGGTGCGGTACAAACCAGCGTGGTGCAGGAAAATATTTATACCATGGCGAATCTCTTACCGGCTTTGTGCCTGTTTTTGGCGGCAGTGATTTTGATTTATTTCTATCCGCTTAACCGTAAAGAAACGCTTAAAATGGAAGAGACGCTGAATAAATTCAATGGCATCAGCAAGTAATGTTGTGAATGCGTGATGCTTTGAAGCGAGCGGAGGGGGCGGGAGAAATCTCGCCTCTTTCATTTTCTGGGCTTCAGTGGGTGAAAAAGTGTGACTGGCATCACAAAAATATTGCGCAGCGCTCCGGATGAGCTTATTATTTGCTCATCAAATGACCTTAAAATAATCATGGGTAAAGGTGTGACTATGCTGACCGCAATCAAAAACGTTTTTGTTTCCTACCTGATCTCACTGTCTGAGCTGCATCCTGAAGTTACGCGCTTCTAAGACGCTAAAAAAATCCCCGAAAACCGCTTACATAAGCGGTTTTTTTATATCGATTTTCCGGGCAACCATGGGCTCGCAACGCGAACCGTATCCCGATGATTGTCGCCGTTAATGATGTGCAGGGCGCTCAGTCGGCCAATCTCATAATGCGGCAACTGTACCGTTGAAAGCGGCGGCAAGAAGAGATCGCCAATGCCCACCATATTGTCATACCCCAATACCGCCACGTCCTCGGGGATCCTTAGCCCCTGCGCCAGCAACGTTTGATAGACCATAAATGCGATACGGTCGTTGCCGCAGATAATGGAATCAAACTGTGGTTTCCCCTGCATGATATGCGCCAGAACCTGGGCGGGCATATCGCGATAGTGTTCGTCACCATATTCCATGTAGACGTGGGTCAGCGCGTCAGGATTAATGCCCGCTTCCCGGCAGGCTCGTTCAAGCCCACGACGACGACGAATGGTTGCCAGGTGGGTTTGCGGTAAATGCAGGCACAGCGGGCGCGTGTATCCCGCCGCCAGCAGACCGGTTACCGCCGTATACTGACCTTGCTCATCATCCGGGATAAAGCTTGCGACCGGGTGGTAGAGGCTTTCGCAGTTCGCCAGCACACAGGGAAGCGTCAGCAGTTTAGCGGGCACCGGTACCTGACGAAGCCCCATGGTGGTGTAAATAATGCCGCCGGGGCGGTGAGACAGCAGCAAGTCGACAATGGCTTCCGGACTGTCGTCAGAAAACATATTCACCACAAAGCTATTCCAGCCGTGGGCCCGCGCCGTTTCCTCAATGGAGAGCGTAATCTCGACCGAAAACGGCGTAGTCACCGTATCGAGCGCCAGCACACCAATGGTTTTCGCCGTATCGTGCGCGCCGCGTATTTTTTTGGCTGAGAGATCGGGGACGTAGTTGGTCTGAGCAATGGCTGATTGTACCCGGGCTAGCGTTTCCGGCTTTAACCGCTCCGGGCTATTTAGGGCACGGGAAACCGTCATCAATGAAACGTTCGCTAGCTTTGCCACATCTTTCAAGGATGCCATGTTTCTTACTCCACCGTTGCAATACAGCCACTAACTTACTGATGTAAAAGGATAGCGCGCAATTCTAGCGCAATCTACCTCGCTGCTATGGTATCAAATAGTTGATCGTGATCTTATTTTAACTATGTTAACGTTAACTTTTGTGATTAACATCGGATATCGCAGCAAAATGGCATGAGGAATGTTTTTTGTTAACGTTACCATCGTGGCGTTAATCCACGATGAGGTTGCCATGATGAAAGAACATCACTCTCGCAGTTACCTGTTACTCAGCGCTTTACTGTTTTTCTTTTTCGTCACTTGGTCGGCTTCCGGTTCGTTGCTACCTATCTGGCTCCACCAGGAGGTTGGGCTCAAAGCGAGCGATACGGGAATCATCTACGCTGTCCTGTCGGTGTCAGCCCTGTTTGCCCAGGTTTGCTACGGTTTTATTCAAGACAAGCTGGGCCTGCGCAAAAATCTGCTGTGGTACATCACCGTGCTGCTTATCCTCTCTGGCCCAGCCTACCTGCTATTCGGTTACCTGCTGAAAATAAACATTATTATGGGCAGTATTTTCGGTGGGATTTATGTCGGCTTAACCTTTAACGGCGGCATTGGTGTGCTGGAGACGTATACCGAGCGCGTTGCGCGACAAACCCACTTTGAGTTTGGCAGGGCACGGATGTGGGGCTCGCTTGGCTGGGCGGTCGCTACTTTTTTTGCCGGCATACTGTTTAATATCGATCCCAAACTTAACTTCGCGGTGGCGAGTTGTTCAGGGCTGGTGTTCTTATTTCTGCTGTCACGGTTGCACGTGGTCACCGATGCACAGACGGCGGAAGAGGAGGGGGCAGCCGGTAAAGTGAAGCTGGAAGATGCTCTGCGTTTACTGACGTTACCGCATTTCTGGGCGCTGGTATTTTTCGTGGTCGGTACCTGTATTTATGGTGTCTACGACCAGCAGTTCCCGGTTTACTTTTCCTCGCAGTTCCCGACGCTTCAGGAAGGGAACGCCATGTATGGCTATCTGAATTCGTTCCAGGTATTCCTTGAAGCTGCGGGGATGTTCTGCGCACCGTGGCTGGTGAACCGCATCGGCGCCAAAAACGGGCTGATCTTTGCCGGAATGGTGATGGCGCTACGGATGCTCTCTTCTGGGCTGGTGGAAGGGCCGCTGCTGATTTCCATCACCAAACTGCTGCACGGCGTTGAACTGCCGGTGCTGTTGGTCTCCATTTTTAAATACAACAGCGCCAATTTTGATAAGCGCCTCTCCTCCACCCTCTATCTGGTCGGATTCGCCTGTACCAGCTCGATAATCGCACCGTGTTGTCACCCATTGCTGGCTATAGCTATGAAAAATATGGCTTCGCTGAATCCTATCTGTTTATGGGGGCGCTGGTGTTCTGCACCACCTTTATCTCCATTTTTCTATTACGCGCCAGTAAACCGACTTCTGACCCGCTGCTGACGCAACCTTCTGCTGTCTGAATTAAGAGTGAAGAATATGACATTTTCCATTGCCCATGCTGAACAGGAACTCCATAAACGCAGCGCGACGCTAAATACGCGCTGGTATCCTCGCTATCACCTCGCCGCTCGCGCCGGGTGGATGAACGACCCCAACGGACTGGTGTGGTTTGACGGTTGGTACCATGCGTTTTATCAGCATCATCCGTACTCAACCCGATGGGGGCCGATGCACTGGGGACACGCCCGAAGTAAGGATTTAGTGCATTGGGAACATCTGCCGGTGGCGCTGGCGCCGGAAGGGCCGGAGGATAAGGACGGCTGCTTCTCCGGATCGGCGGTGGTCGATGGCGACAACCTGGCGCTGATTTACACCGGGCATAAGTTCCACGGCGATTCGAGCAGTGACGATAATCTCTACCAGGTGCAATGTCTGGCAACCAGCCGCGACGGGATTCATTTTGAGCGCCAGGGGCAAATTATTGATACCCCTGCGGGCCTGCACCATTTTCGCGATCCGAAGGTCTGGCGCGAAGGGGAAACCTGGTACCTGATTGTCGGTTCACGCGTTGGCGATACCGGGCAGGTGCGCTTGTACCGCTCCGACGATCTCCGACTGTGGCAAGAGGATGGCATTTTGGCCGAGGCGCAGGAAGGGATGGGCTTTATGTGGGAGTGCCCAGACTTTTTCACGCTCAACGGCAAACGTGTACTGATGTTTTCACCGCAGGGGCTGGCGGCGGAGGGTTACCGTAACCGCAATCTATTCCAGAGCGGCTATCTGATTGGCGACTGGTTACCGGGACAGCAATTTGTCGCGCAAAGCGAGTTTATCGAGCTGGATCGCGGCCATGATTTCTATGCTCCACAGAGTTTCCTGACGCCAGATGGGCGACGCATTGTCATTGGCTGGCTGGACATGTGGGAGTCACCGCTACCGGAACAGCAGGACGGTTGGGCAGGAATGCTCTCTTTACCGCGTGAAATTCGCCTTGGTGCCGATAATCGCCTGCGAATGACGCCAGCCGAAGAAGTGGCAGTGCTGCGCGGTAGCTATTATCCGCTGCTGGCGCAGCAGTTAAAGAACCAATCTGCACCCGTTGTTGAAGAGGCCGAAGCCATTGAGCTGGAGCTGGTGTGGGAGATGAACACCGCCACGGCTGAGTGTTACGGTCTCACCTTAGGCGACGGTCTGCGGGTGTTTGTTGACGCGCAGTCGCAGCGATTGGTGCTGGAACGTCGCTACCCGCAGTTTGCGCTAGAGGGCAGCCGTAGCGTGCCGCTGCCGGCAGGCGATCGCCTTGCCTTGCGTATTTTTATCGATCGTTCTTCCGTTGAGGTGTTCGTCAATGATGGTGACGCCTGCTTAAGCAGCCGTATCTACCCGCAGGAAACACAGCGCCAGCTAGCGATATTTGCCAGCAGCGGCAGTGCGACGCTAAGTTCAGGGGGATATTGGCCTTTGGATAAATAACGGGAACCCCGTCGAATTGCAGAACGTGGGGTAATACGCTGGACGCACGAGTCTTGCCCTGAAAACAAAAAAGCCGGGAAACGCAGGCGTCTCCCGGCTTTTTATGGGATCAGTACTCCCACGTCTCCGGGTCAATCCCCAGCTCACGCATTATCAATTTCGCCGCTTCTGGAATTTCATCGCTGCGCTCTTTACGCAGGTCTTCATCGTTAGGCAACGGTTGACCGGTAAATGCATGCAGGAACGCTTCACACAGCAGTTCGCTGTTGGTGGCGTGACGCAGGTTGTTGACCTGACGACGCGTGCGTTCATCGGTGAGGATCTTCAACACCTTCAGAGGAATGGAAACCGTAATTTTTTTTACTTGCTCACTCTTCTTACCGTGCTCAGCGTATGGGCTGATATATTCGCCGCTCCATTCAGCCATGAGATACCTTTAATCCTCTAGTCATAAGTTAACAGGCCGATTGACGACCATGATCGCGCGCAGTTTACCGTACAGGCCCCGTTCTGGCACGGGTTTCACCTTCGCAGACGTGCGCTAATGCATATAATTTTAACGGCTATTTGCCAATAGCTCAATCTATACGCAAAGAGGTTTAGATGTCTAGATGTATTGACGGCTATGTAAACAATGTTTACTCTGGAGTCTGACTTCCCACAGACCTTGCCAGGAACGAATCCTCATGACCCGTAAACAGGCCACCATAGCAGTGCGTAGCGGTTTAAATGACGACGAGCAGTATGGTTGTGTTGTCCCGCCTATCCATCTTTCCAGCACCTATAACTTTACCGGTTTTAATGAGCCGCGTGCGCATGACTACTCTCGTCGCGGTAACCCGACGCGTGATGTGGTTCAGCGGGCGCTGGCCGAGCTGGAAGGGGGCGCAGGTGCGGTGATGACCAATACCGGGATGTCGGCGATTCACCTGGTGACGACCGTTTTCCTGAAACCTGGCGACCTGCTGGTGGCACCGCATGACTGTTACGGCGGTAGCTACCGTTTGTTCGACAGCCTGGCAAAACGTGGCTGCTATCGCGTGCTGTTTGTTGACCAGGGTAATGACGATGCACTGAAAGCGGCGCTAGCGGAAAAACCGAAACTGGTGCTGGTAGAAAGCCCAAGCAACCCATTGTTACGCGTGGTCGATATTGCGAAAATCTGTCAGCTGGCACGCGAAGCCGGTGCGGTGAGCGTAGTGGACAACACCTTCCTGAGCCCGGCGCTGCAAAATCCGCTGGCGTTAGGTGCTGACCTGGTGCTGCACTCCTGCACCAAATATCTAAACGGTCACTCTGACGTGGTGGCGGGCGTGGTGATTGCCAAAGATCCTGAAATCGTCACAGAACTGGCATGGTGGGCGAATAATATCGGCGTCACCGGCAGCGCGTTTGATAGCTACCTGCTGCTGCGCGGCCTGCGTACGCTCTCTCCGCGTATGGAAGTGGCGCAACGCAACGCCTATGCGATTGTCGATTTCCTGAAAACACAGCCGCTGGTGAAAAAGCTGTATCATCCTTCTTTGCCGGAAAACCAGGGGCACGACATTGCTGCCCGTCAGCAGAAAGGTTTTGGCGCGATGCTGAGCTTTGAGTTGGGTGGTGATGAACAAACCCTACGCCGTTTCCTGAGTGGGCTGTCGCTGTTCACCCTGGCGGAATCGCTGGGCGGCGTTGAGAGCCTTATCTCTCACGCGGCAACTATGACGCACGCGGGCATGGCGCCAGAAGCGCGCGCAGCCGCAGGTATTTCTGAGACGCTATTGCGTATCTCAACCGGTATTGAAGATAGTGAAGACTTAATTGCCGATCTGGAAAATGGATTCCGGATCGCAGCCGAGGGGTAAACATGAGTGTGATTGCGCAGGCAGGGGCGAAAGAGCGTCAACTGCATAAATTTGGTGGCAGTAGTCTGGCTGATGTGAAGTGTTACCTGCGTGTTGTCGGCATTATGGCCGAATACTCGCAGCCCGGCGATATGATGGTGGTTTCCGCCGCGGGTAGCACCACTAACCAGCTGATCAGCTGGCTGAAACTTAGCCAGACCGATCGCCTCTCTGCGCATCAGGTTCAGCAGACGCTGCGCCGCTATCAGTCCGAACTGATTAGCGGTTTGCTGCCTGCCGACATTGCCGACGGCATGATTGCTGATTTTATCCATGATCTTGAGCGCCTGGCTGGGCTGTTGGATGCAGGCGTGAATGACGCGGTATACGCGGAAGTGGTCGGCCACGGTGAAGTGTGGTCGGCGCGTCTGATGGCGGAAGTCCTGAAGCTGCAAGGTCTGGATGCCGTCTGGCTGGATGCCCGTGCCTTTTTACGTGCGGAACGCAGCGCGCAGCCGCAGGTGGATGAAGGTCTTTCCTACCCGTTGCTGCAACAACTGCTGGCGCAGCATCCGGGTAAACGTTTTGTGGTGACCGGTTTTATCAGCCGCAACAATGCGGGCGAAACCGTCCTGCTGGGCCGTAACGGCTCAGACTACTCGGCGACCCAAATTGGCGCGCTGGCGGGCGTTTCCCGCGTGACCATCTGGAGCGATGTTGCCGGGGTATACAGCGCTGACCCGCGCAAAGTGAAAGATGCCTGTCTGTTGCCGCTGCTGCGTCTGGATGAAGCCAGTGAACTGGCGCGTCTGGCAGCTCCGGTTCTGCACGCCCGAACGTTGCAGCCGGTTTCCGGTAGCGACATCGACCTGCAATTACGCTGTAGCTACACGCCGGATCAGGGCTCGACGCGCATTGAGCGCGTACTGGCATCCGGTACCGGCGCGCGTATCGTCACCAGCCATGATGATGTCTGCTTAATTGAATTCCGCGTTCCCGCGAGCCAGGACTTTAAGCTGGCGCATAAAGAGATTGATCAACTGCTTAAGCGTGCGCAGATCCGCCCGCTGGCTGTGGGCGTGCATACCGATCGCCAACTGCTGCAATTCTGCTATACCTCGGAAGTGGCCGATAGCGCGCTGAAAATCCTTGATGAAGCCGGTTTACCGGGCGAACTGCGTCTGCGCCAGGGGCTGGCACTGGTGGCGATGGTTGGCGCGGGTGTCGCCCGTAACCCGCTGCACTGCCACCGTTTCTGGCAGCAGTTGAAAGGCCAACCGGTTGAGTTTACCTGGCAGTCGGAAGAGGGCATCAGCCTGGTCGCCGTGCTGCGCGCAGGGCCAACGGAAAGTCTGATTCAGGGGTTGCACCAGTCGCTGTTCCGCGCCGAAAAACGTATTGGCCTGGTGCTGTTTGGCAAGGGCAATATTGGCTCACGCTGGCTGGAACTGTTTGCCCGCGAGCAGGGCACGCTCTCTGCCCGCACCGGATTTGAATTTGTGCTGGCGGGCGTGGTGGACAGTCGCCGCAGCCTGCTGAGTTATGAAGGGCTGGACGCCAGTCGCGCGCTGGCTTTCTTTGATGATGAGGCCATCGAGCAGGATGAAGAATCACTGTTCCTGTGGATGCGCGCTCACCCATATGATGATTTAGTCGTGCTGGACGTGACGGCAAGCCCGCAATTGGCCGATCAGTACCTCGATTTCGCCAGCCACGGTTTCCACGTGATCAGCGCTAACAAACTGGCTGGGGCGAGCAGCAGCGATAAGTATCGCCAGATCCATGATGCCTTCGAGAAAACGGGTCGCCACTGGCTGTATAACGCCACTGTCGGCGCAGGTCTGCCGGTTAACCATACCGTGCGCGACCTGATTGACAGCGGCGACAGCATTCTGGCGATCAGCGGTATCTTCTCCGGCACGCTCTCCTGGTTGTTCCTGCAATTCGACGGCAGCGTACCGTTTACCGACCTGGTAGACCAGGCGTGGCAGCAAGGGCTAACCGAACCTGACCCGCGCGTGGATCTCTCCGGGAAAGATGTGATGCGTAAATTGGTGATTCTGGCGCGTGAAGCGGGCTATGACATCGAGCCGGATCAGGTGCGCGTTGAGTCGCTGGTGCCTGCGCATTGCGAAGAGGGTTCCATTGATCACTTCTTTGAAAATGGCGATGAGCTGAACGAGCAGATGATCCAGCGTCTGGAAGCCGCTCAGGAAATGGGGCTGGTGCTGCGCTACGTGGCGCGTTTCGATGCCAACGGCAAAGCGCGCGTGGGTGTGGAAGCGGTGCGTCAGGAACACCCGCTGGCGGCGTTGCTGCCGTGCGATAACGTCTTTGCCATCGAAAGCCGCTGGTATCGCGATAACCCACTGGTGATCCGCGGGCCGGGGGCTGGGCGCGACGTGACGGCTGGGGCGATTCAGTCGGATATTAATCGTCTGGCGCAGTTGCTGTAACGTGTGTTGCCGGATGGCGCTTTGCTTATCCGGCCTACGCAGAAAGGTATTACACCGTTGTAGGCCGGATAAGATGCGCAAGCATCGCCATCCGGCAGCCTCACCCTTTTGCAAATACCTCTTTTGCCGCGAACAGTCCGTTCAGCGCCGCCGGGAACCCGGAGTAAACGGCCATCTGCATAATCACTTCAATAATCTCCTCCTGCGTTAACCCCACGTGCAGCGCGGCGGCAATATGCACTTTTAGCTGCGGCGTGGCGTTTCCCATCGCGGTAAGTGCGGCGACGGTGGCAATTTCCCGGCTGCGTAAATCCAGACCCGGACGGGCATAGATATCGCCAAAGGGAAACTCGAGCAGGTAGCGGGCGAAGTCTGGCGCAATTTCTTTCAGGCTCTCGACGACCGCGTCACCCCCTTTACCATCAACCTGTTGCAACATTTTCTGCCCGGTAATATAGCGTTCTGAATGCATGGTAATTCCCTCATTGATTTGCGGTATAGCGAGAGAATAGGTGGCGCAGAATGATTGGGATAATACCGATTTCGTGATACCTTTTTGGTATGACAACTTCTCCGCTTCATTCTCTGGACATTCGCCTGCTGCGCTACTTTGCGGTGGTGGCCCAGGAGAACAACATGAGCCGTGCGGCACAGCGCCTGTTTATGTCGCAGCCGCCGCTCAGCCGCCATATTCGCCTGCTTGAAGAACGGCTGGGGATGACGCTTTTTGTCCGCCATACCAAAGGGCTGACGCTCACGGATGAGGGGCTGCGCGTGCTGGAGATTATCCGCCCGTTGCTGGCGCAGCAGGATAAAACCTATGCCGCGTTGAGTCAGCTTGGGCAAGCCGGTTCGCAGTCGATGCGTTTAGGGCTAACGACCGCGTTTGAGCAGGGAGTATTTGCCTCGCTGGAAATGCAGCTTGAAGCGCAAGTGACGACATTGAATATTGTGCGCCACGGTTCACCGGAACTGGTGCGTCAGGTGCGTCGTGGCAAACTAGACGCGGCGCTGGTGGCGTTGCCGCTGGAGACTGACGGGCTTACCGTGATTCCATTGGCCTTGCAGGAACCGCTGATTGCTGCCTTGCCAGCTCAATGGCCGGAAGCTAAAGCCGATTCGCTAACGCTAGCTGCGCTCAGCGAGCGCCCTCTCTTCTGGTTTAAGCGCGAACGTAATCCGGCCTTTTTCGACTACACGCGGGATATTTTTCGCCACGCAGGCTACTCGCCAACATGTGTTGAGGAACCGCTTGAACATGACGTTTTGCTGGCGCGTATCGCCCGTGGCGATGGCGTGAGCCTGTTTCCCTCGTCGTTTGCCGCAATCCAGCGGCAGGGTGTGGTTTTTCGTCCGCTAAGCGATAGCCCATTACGCGTGCAGTCTGGGCTGGTGATGCTGGCAGAAAATGAAGCGCGGTTTGGCTGGTTAGCGAGCGTCGTTTAAGCCGACTCGCGCGTCACCAGTTGCCCAGACAGCGTAATAGACTGGCATTGCAACGTCGGCTCTTTGAGCTTGCGGATGATAAGCGTTGCCGCCTGACGCCCGGTCTCTTCGCTGGCAGACGAGACATAGCTAAACGCCGGGGAGGTGAGGTTGATATGCAGCATATCCTCAAAGCCAATCAGCGCCACCTGCTGGGTGAGAAACACGTCCTTCCCCACGGTGCGGCCTACTTTATGAATCCCATCAATGCAGCCGATCATCGCATCGGGCGAGTGACACAACACGGCAGTGATGGCGTTATTATTTTCCAGTAAATGGCGGGTGGCGATACTGGCAGCGTGCGTGTCATCGCCGCAGGCTGGGGTAAATTCTTCACGAGGGGTAATGCCGTAGCGGGTTAAGGTATTGCGAAAACCCTCCAGCCGCTGCTGACGAATCAGGTTATTATCCTGACCACCCAGATAGGCAATATAGCGATGTCCGCGTTCGATAAGATAACGAGTGGCAAGGCTTGCCGCCTGCTGGTTATCACGCAGGACCAGGTTGCAGGCTTCTTTGATGGGCGACTGCGACACCACGACTAATGGCAGCGGACACTGACGAATTTGTGCCGGCAGCGTGTCGCGGTTCACGTCAGACGCCAGATAAATCACCCCGGCGACACCTTGCTGCTTGAACGATAACAGGCAGCGTTCGAGATGCTCATGTTCGTTGAGCGGTTGTCCGAGGAAGACCATAAAGCCCTGTGACTCCAGCTCCTGAACAATGCTCGCCATCACCTTGATGGAAAAACTGTCGCTGAAGTCCCGCAGGATCAGGCCAATCAGATTCGAGGTATTGGAACGCAGGTTGGCAGCGGCAATATTGTGGACATAGCCCAGTTCAGTGATGGCAGCCTGCACTTTCTCAATCGTCGCCTCGGAGATTTTGCCTTTCTGGCGAAGTACGAGTGAGACGGTAGAAACCGACACGCCTGCTCGTTTTGCGACATCAATTATGCTGACTTTCTTCAAAATCACTCCCTGAGCTGAATCGACAATCCACCGAATGCAAGAAGGTTCCCATCAGGGACGGGAACCTTCAACCGCGTGTAATCTTATGATTATTTGCCAATCATCGTCGACATGGTTTGCGCGATAAATTGCGCTCGCGCGCCAAATATCACCTGAATCCCATTATCGCCGACAAAAACGACGCCGCGTGCACCGATATTATTCAAACCATCTTTATCGACGACTTTTTTATCTTCCACTTCAAGACGCAGTCGCGTGATGCACGAACCGACGGAGGAAATATTCTTCTGACCACCCAGCAGGCCGATGATGTCGGTCGCCAGTTCGGTATCGCTTTTATCATTGGCGGTCACCGTGGTTTCCGTACGGCCCGGCGTTTTAACGTCGAAGCGGCGGATTACAAAGCGGAAGGTGAAGTAGTAGATCAGTCCCATCGGCACGCCAACGATAATCGCGCTCAGGAAGTTGGTCTGGTAGCCGTTAAACGATGGCAGGATGCCAAACGAAATATAATCGATAAGCCCGGCTGAGAACGATTTGGCAATATGTGCATGCAGTAGATACATCGCCATGTAAGAAAGGCCGGCCATAATCGCGTTGAAGACGTAGAGAATCGGCGCTACGAAGATAAAGGTAAATTCTACCGGCTCCGTTATCCCGGTCAGGAAGCAGGTCAGCGCGGCGGAGAACAGAATACCGGCGGCGATTTTCTTATTCTTGGTATGTGCTTCGTGGTACATCGCCAGACAGGCCGCCGGCAGTGCAAACAGCATCAGCGGGAATTCACCCTGCATAAACTTACCGGCGTTCTGGTAAGTATCGCTGCTGAAGGATTTCACGCCTTCTTCCAGCATTTTGAACCAGATAGTCTGGTCGCCGTGGATCACCTGGCCTGCGTGAGTGGTGTAGTCGCCAAACGAGTACCAGAACGATGGATACCAGATGTGGTGAAGGCCCAGCGGGATCAGTGCGCGTTCAACCAGCCCGAATATAAAGGTCGAGGCGGCCTGATTATCGCCGTTGATGATCACTGACAGCGCGTCGATACCGGCCTGAATATGCTGCCAGATGTACGGCAGAATCAGTCCGAGCACGAACGATAGCAGCGCGGTGGCGATAGCGACAAAGCGCTTACCGGAGAAGAAGCCGAGGAATTCTGGCAATTGCAGTTTGTGGAAGCGGTTATAACACCACGCTGCCAGGATACCGCAAATCAAGCCGCCAAAGACGCCCATCTGCAAGGTTGGGATACCCACCACCATGGCGTATTTTCCGCCCTGGCTCGCCATTTCAGGGGTGATGCTCAAAACGGTACCGATCGTGACGTTGGTGACAAACACCGAGACGGCCGCCGACAGCGCGGCAATGCCGGACTCCGAGGCCAGACCGACGGCAGAACCAATGGCGAACAGCATCGGTAGGTTATCGAAGATAATCCCGCCCGCGTTCATCATCAGCGGCATATGGAATTTATCTCCGAATGCCAGCAGCAGACCGGCCGCAGGCAGCAGCGAGATTGGCAGCATTAGCGCGCGACCAATCATCGACAGTTTAGAAAGCGATTTTATAAAGCTCGATATCAGACTCATACTGATTTCCCCCGAATAGCCGCCTCTTTGTGCGTGCTTTTCATAACCCTGTTTATAGTGAGTATAACGTTTTAGTAGAACGTTCTACTTATCGTGAAACAAGCCATTAACGTCTGCAATAGAATTTTGGTTTAGGGGGACGATGTTTGAGAAATATGCGATGTACATCTCAATTTTAATTGCGTATAAAAAATGAGGTTATTATCAAAATCGGCGATGAAAAGAAGAGATGGGATTGTATAAAGAGTAGTCAGTTGAGTTTTTTTCATCTTCGCTGAACATTACTCACTTTTTACGCCGATCTTTCTATTGACGCACGTCTCATTTTGGGGCATTTTTACATCCAGACGTCTAAACGGATAGATGTTTACAACACAACAATAATGACACGCGATTGATGAGGTAAGGTATGAGCTTTTTTCACGCCAACCAGCGGGAAGCGCTGAATCAGAGTCTGGCCGACATTGGGCAGATTAACGTTTCTTTTGAGTTTTTCCCGCCGCGCACCAGTGAAATGGAGCAAACCCTGTGGAACTCCATCGATCGCCTAAGCATCCTGAAACCGAAATTTGTGTCGGTCACCTATGGTGCAAACTCCGGTGAGCGTGATCGTACGCACAGCATTATTAAAGGCATTAAAGACCGTACCGGTCTGGAAGCTGTGCCGCATTTGACCTGCATTGATGCCAGCCGTGACGAGTTGCGCGCTATCGCTCAGGACTACTGGAACAACGGCATTCGCCATATCGTGGCGCTGCGCGGTGACCTGCCGCCGGGCAGCGGTAAGCCGGATATGTATGCGGCCGATCTGGTGACGCTGTTAAAAGACGTAGCGGACTTTGATATCTCCGTCGCGGCGTATCCGGAAGTACACCCGGAAGCCAAAAGCGCTCAGGCTGACCTGCTCAACCTAAAACGTAAAGTGGACGCCGGGGCAAACCGTGCCATCACCCAATTCTTCTTCGATGTGGAAAGCTACCTTCGTTTCCGTGACCGCTGCGTAACCGCGGGTATCGATGTAGAAATTATTCCGGGTATTCTGCCGGTGTCGAACTTCAAGCAGGCGAAAAAATTTGCCGACATGACCAACGTGCGCATCCCTTCATGGATGTCGCAGATGTTCAACGGTCTGGACGATGACGCAGAAACCCGCAAGCTGGTTGGCGCCAATATCGCCATGGACATGGTTAAAATTCTCAGCCGTGAAGGGGTGAAGGACTTCCACTTCTATACCCTGAACCGCGCTGAAATGAGCTACGCCATCTGCCATACCCTGGGCGTGCGCCCGGCGTAACCCTTGCCAACCTGTCGGCTCGGTAAGCATAGCACCACCGGACCATTCTCGATAAAAGCCCTGTTTATGCAGGGCTTTCGCGCAGTATAGTAACGGCCTTTACATCACCGTTACGGACTTATCATGACCACTGAAGGGAAAAGCAATCCGCTGGCGCTTATTGGCCTGCTAGTGCTGACGCTCATCTGGAGCTACAGCTGGATTGCGATGAAACAGGTGACGCTTTATATCGGCGCCTTCGACTTCACCGCGCTACGCTGTATTGCTGGCGCACTGCTGCTGTTTATCGTTTTACTCCTTCGCGGTCGCGGTATGCGGCCAACACCTTTTGGCTACACGCTGGCGATTGCGCTGTTGCAAACCTGCGGCATGATTGGTTTGGCGCAGTGGGCGCTGATGAGCGGCGGAGCCGGTAAGGTCGCCATTCTGACCTACACCATGCCATTCTGGGTGGTCATTCTGGCGGCGCTATTTCTCGGTGAACGGATGCGGCGGCTGCAATATGGCGCGATTGGCGTGGCGGCGGTAGGGCTATGTCTGGTCATGCAACCGTGGCAGCTTGACCTCTCTTCAATGAAAAGCGCACTGCTGGCGATCCTCTCCGGGATTAGCTGGGGGGCGAGTGCGATTGTCGCCAAACGCATGTACCAGCGTCATCCTGGCCTTGATCTGCTGGCTCTTACCAGTTGGCAAATGCTTTACGCCGCGCTGGTGATGAGTATGGTGGCTCTGCTGGTTCCACAGCGGCCAATTGACTGGCAACCAGGCGTTTTTTGGGCGCTAGGCTATAGCGCCATTCTAGCCACGGCGTTGGCCTGGAGCCTGTGGCTATACGTTCTGCGCAATCTACCTGCAGGCATTGCGAGTCTGAGTACGCTCGCCGTGCCGGTTTTTGGCGTCCTGTTTTCCTGGTGGCTGTTGGGGGAAACGCCGGACAACCTGGAGAGTCTCGGTATCGTGCTGATCGTGTTTGCACTGGCCATTGTGAGTCTTAAAAAGCGTACGTCTCAGCTACGTAGTGCCTGCTAGATATTGAGAAATCCCTTATTTTTATGAGGGATTCTGATCAATTCTCCCTATCGATCACAGTCAATTGTCATGCTTTATGTAAGGATAAATGGCGACCTACGTAGGAATTCCTCTCTGACAAGGAAAAAATAAGAGGAATTAGCTATCAAATCCGTGGGCCATTTCAGCTATAACTTATCAGCATGGGTGTATATCTTAATGATAAATACTGTAAGGGAGCATAGTGATGAGCACGCCAGACGATAACCAGAACGCAGGTAAATGTCCTTTCCACCACGGTGGTGGGCACGATCAAAGCGCAGGCGCTGGCACCAGTACGAAAGACTGGTGGCCGAAGCAGCTTCGCGTCGATCTTCTTAATCAGCACTCCAATCGATCCAACCCGCTGGGTGAGGATTTCGATTACCGCAAAGAATTCAGCAAGCTGGACTACTCCGCGTTAAAAGGCGATATCCGCACGCTATTAACCGATTCTCAATCCTGGTGGCCTGCCGACTGGGGCAGCTATGTAGGGCTGTTTATCCGTATGGCATGGCACGGTGCCGGAACCTACCGTTCAATGGACGGTCGCGGTGGCGCAGGGCGCGGCCAGCAGCGTTTCGCTCCACTGAACTCCTGGCCGGATAACGTCAGCCTGGACAAAGCGCGTCGTCTGCTGTGGCCAATCAAACAGAAATACGGTCAGAAAATATCTTGGGCCGATCTGTACATCCTTGCCGGTAACGTGGCGCTGGAAAACTCCGGCTTCCGTACCTTTGGTTTCGGTGCCGGGCGTGAAGATGTCTGGGAACCGGATCTGGACGTCAACTGGGGTGATGAGAAAGCCTGGCTTGCGCACCGCGATCCAGAAGAGCTGGCGAAACGTCCGCTGGCAGCTACAGAGATGGGCCTTATCTATGTGAACCCAGAAGGGCCAAACGCCAGCGGTGAACCGCTGTCGGCGGCCTCGGCGATTCGCGCCACCTTCGGCAATATGGGTATGGACGATGAAGAGACCGTGGCACTGATAGCCGGCGGTCATACGTTGGGTAAAACCCACGGTGCCGCAGAAGCCACGCATGTTGGCGCTGATCCAGAAGCTGCGCCAATTGAGGCGATGGGCCTGGGTTGGGCTAGCAGCCACGGCAGCGGCGCGGGTGCGGACGCCATTACTTCCGGTCTGGAAGTGGTCTGGACCCAGACGCCAACTCAATGGAGCAACTACTTCTTTGAGAACCTGTTCAAATACGAATGGGTGCAGACCCGCAGTCCGGCTGGCGCTATCCAGTTTGAAGCTTCGGATGCACCGGATTTAATTCCTGATCCGTTCGACCCTGAGAAGAAACGTAAGCCGACCATGCTGGTCACCGACTTGACGCTGCGTCTTGACCCGGGTTTTGAAAAAATCTCTCGTCGCTTCCTTAACGATCCACAGGCGTTTAACGAAGCCTTTGCTCGCGCGTGGTTCAAACTGACTCACCGTGATATGGGGCCAAAAGCGCGTTATATCGGCCCAGAAGTCCCGAAAGAAGATCTGATTTGGCAAGACCCGCTGCCGCATGCGTTCTTCCAGCCTTCTGCGGAAGATATTGAAAGTCTGAAAGCGGATATCGCAGCATCAGGTCTTTCCGTAAGCGAACTGATCTCCGTCGCATGGGCATCTGCTTCTACCTTCCGCGGTGGTGATAAACGCGGCGGCGCTAACGGCGCGCGTCTGGCGCTGGCACCACAGAGAAGCTGGGACGTTAACGCCACAGCCGCTCGCGTTCTGCCGGTGTTAGAAGGTATCTATAAATCGGCGCACAAAGCTTCACTGGCCGATATTATCGTGCTGGCAGGTGTTGTGGGTGTAGAGAAAGCAGCGAAAGCGGCGGGCGTTGTCGTCAACGTTCCATTTGCACCGGGCCGCGTAGATGCGCGCCAGGATCAGACGGATATCGAGATGTTTGAGCTGCTCAAGCCCATTGCCGACGGTTTCCGTAACTATCGTGCGGCACCGGGTGAAGCAACCACTGAGTCCTTGCTTATCGACAAAGCACAGCTGCTGACGCTGACTGCACCGGAAATGACGGTGCTGGTGGGTGGTCTGCGCGTGTTGGGCGCGAACTTCGATGAAAGCCAGCATGGTGTGCTTACTGACAACGTGGGCGTACTCAGCACCGATTTCTTCTCGAATCTGCTGGATATGCGCACTGAGTGGAAAGCGACGGATGCTTCTTCTGAGCTGTTCGAAGGCCGTGACCGTATGAGTGGCGAGGTGAAATACACCGCGACGCGTGCGGATCTGGTGTTTGGTTCCAACGCGGTACTGCGCGCACTGGCTGAGGTTTATGCTTCCAGCGATGCCAAAGAGAAGTTTGTGAAAGACTTCGTTGCGGCATGGGTGAAAGTGATGAACCTAGACCGTTTCGACCTGCTGTAAAGTGGGTTTGACGGTATAAAAAAATCCCCGCTTTCGCGGGGATTTTTGTTTATGGGGTGCGGTGTCGGAATGCCCCTCACCCCGGCCCTCTCCCCAAAGGGGCGAGGGAGAACAGCAGCCAAAGCTACCTTTACGCTCTGCCTCCACAAACCGCACTAAACGGTTCCCTCTCCCCTATGGGGAGAGGGTTAGGGTGAGGGGGATTACTCCCACTCCTGCAAGAAACGCTGTCCATACTGATCGGCCACCAGCAGCGCCGCGTAAACACGGTCAGGATCTGCACCACCCGGCATATTGTGAATCGTCTCACCTTCGGCACAGGCGGCTTCCGCCACCAGACGCATTTTCACCGGAATATTTTCTTTAATATCCAACTGCGCAAGGGTTATTGGCAAACCAACGCTGTGACACAGAGCGGCAACGGTTTCAATTTCTTCCACCGAAGCGTTTTCCAGCACCAGTTGGGTCAGCGTACCGAAGGCAACTTTTTCACCGTGATAGAAGTGATGCGCATCCGGGATGGCTGTCATGCCGTTGTGAATCGCATGTGCCGCCGCCAGACCGCCACTTTCAAAGCCAACGCCGCTTAAGTAAGTATTGGCTTCAATAACGCGTTCTAGCGCAGGTGTGACCACGTGCTGCTCGGCCGCCAGCATCGCTTTTTCGCCTTCTTCAATAAGCGTGTTGTAGCACAGTTCAGCCAGCGCCAACGCCGCCTGAGTACATTGGCCGCCAGCCATGGTGATAGCGCCACTGCGTGAACAGGCACGGGCTTCAAACCAGGTTGCTAATGCATCACCAATACCGGCTGCCAGCAGTCGAGCAGGTGCTCCGGCGACAATTTTAGTGTCGACGATAACCATGTTCGGGTTATGCGGCAGCATTAGGTAACGGTCAAATTCGCCATCGTCGGTGTAGAGTACTGACAGCGCGCTGCACGGCGCATCGGTCGAGGCGATGGTCGGCACAATGGCGACCGGCAGATTCATAAAGTGAGCCAGCGCTTTGGCGGTATCCAGCGTTTTCCCGCCGCCGATACCCAAAATAGCGCTGCATTTTGCGCTATTTGCCACGTCTTGCAGACGGTTGATTTCATTTTGCGAACACTCGCCGCCAAACGGCGCGATTTCTACTGACAGACCTGCGCCGGTCAGGCTTTTTCGCAGCGTCTCTTCAGCAAAGCCCAGCACGAACTTATCGCCGACGACTAGCCAGCTATTCGCCATGGGCGTTAAGTACTCGCCAAGACGCGTGATAACGTCAGCACCCTGAATATACTTACCTGGTGATTGAATAATGCGATCCATACATTTCTCCTTTACAGGTTCAGATGACCAAATGCGTTTTTCCAGTCTTGCTCAAACTTATCTATCGCTGACTCTACAGCGGGTGTGCCGAGCATTTGTTGCGCTACATCTAAAGGAAGGGTGATGGCTTCGCATCCCGTCAATAAACAGTCCAGTGCCTGGCGAGGTGTTTTAAAGCTGGCAGCCAGTACTTTGCTTTCCGGCGCGTGCAGTTCCAGTAAGGATTGCAGTTCTTGTACCATGCGGATGCCGTCGCCCCCCTGGGCGTCCACGCGGTTAACGTAAGGCGCAACGTATTTGGCTCCCGCCAGCGCGGCTAGCAGCCCCTGCGAAGCGCTGTAAACGGCGGTGCCAAGTGTGGGAATGCCCTCTTTTTTCAGCAGCTTAATAGCGGCTAATCCTTCAGCAGTGACCGGGACTTTAACGACGATACCCGGGATAGCTTCGTTGAGTTTACGTGCCTCGGCGACCATGCCGTCGGCATCGCGGCTCATGGTCTGGGCAAACAGCGTCCCGTTTTCGCCCACTGCTTTTTTCAATCGTGGCAGCACGTCCCAGATAGATTCACGGCTGGCCGCTACGATACTCGGGTTGGTGGTCACGCCAGCAATTGGGAAAATTCGGGCCAGGCGTTCAACTTCCTGCACATTGGCGGTATCCAGATACAGTTCCATGCTATTTCCTCTTAAAGTTCCAGTTCGTGTTGCAGCAGGCTGGCAATGGCGTCGGCAGAGGCGGCGTTGACCAGAGAGTTGCGGAATTCGGCATGCATAATGCGGCGAGCCAGGCGCGAGAAGATGCGCATATGCTGGTCACCGGCGGCATGTTTGTTGAGCGTCAGCATAATGATGAACTGCGCCTCTTCATCACCCCAGACGACCGGGGCGGGCAGGCGGGCGACGCTGATGGTCGACTGCTCGATATGTTCGGACTTGCTGTGTGGAATGGCGAAACTAAAGCCCAGACCGGTCGAGAAGACGGCTTCGCGTGCCCATAAATCAGCTTCCAGTTTACGCGGATAGCGGCAGCGCCCGGCGAGGAGCAGGTTATCAGTCATGCCCTTGATCACTTCTTCTTTGCTGCGCCAGTCGTTATCCAGCGAAATACAGCGCGGGGTAATCAGCGGGGCGTCTTGCTGGCTCATGCGGAACTGGGCGAGCAGGTGTTCTACTTCCAGCGAGGTGCGACAGGCCATTGCCTGGTTGAGCAACTGTCGGCAGGCACGGCTGTCGAGCTGCGCCAAACGTGCTTTGGTCGCCGGAATTGACGGCGCGCTCATGCTGATTTCATCCATTCCCAGCCCAACCAACAGCGGCAATACCGAGCCTTTCGCCCCCAGCTCTCCGCATAAACCAATCCATTTCCCCTGGCGGTGAACCGCCTGGACGGCGAAGTCGAGTGCGCGCAGGAAGGCCGGATTCAGACTGTTGTAATGGCGAGTGACTTTGGCGTTATCACGGTCGACCGCCAGCAGGTATTGCGTCAGGTCGTTGCTGCCAATGCTAAAGAAATCAATCTCTTCACAGCACTGGTCGATGATAAACATCACTGACGGTACTTCCAGCATAATGCCCAACGGAATGCGCTCATCAAACGGGACGTGCTCGTTGCGTAGCTGTTGTTTGGCTTCGGCGACTTTCTCTTTGACCCACAGGATCTCTTCCATGGAGGAGATCATCGGAATCATGATTTTCAGGCTGCCGTGTGCGGAGGCGCGCAAAATGGCGCGTAGCTGCGTGGTAAATAGACCTGAGTATTCTTCGTAAATACGCACCGCGCGGTAGCCGAGGAATGGGTTGTTTTCCGCTGGAATATTTAGGTAATCCACAGGCTTATCGCCGCCGATATCCATGGTGCGGATAATGATGCTGCGCCCGTCTGCGGATTCCAGCGCCTGGCAGAAAATGTTGTACAACTCACTTTCGCTCGGTTCACTGGTGCGGTCCATATAGAGCATTTCGGTACGGAACAGGCCGACCGCTTCTGCGCCATTGCCAAACGCTGCCTGGGCCTCCACCGAGTGGGCGATATTGGCGGCAACTTCCAGACGAATACCGTCGGCGGTACGCGCCTCTTTGTTCAACCACACGCTCTGTTGTTCGCGGATAGCCGCCTGTACGCGCGCTTCTTGCTGATAATAGCGGGCGATGGCTTCCGTTGGCGCGACAACCACGGCACCGGCATTACCGTCAAGATAGACCGGCTGATTCTGCCAGGATTCAAGGGCATCAATATCGACACCAACAAGTGTTGGAATATTAAAGGAACGCGCGAGAATCACCGTGTGCGAAGTAGTGCCGCCGCTTTGCAGTAGCAGGCCTTTGAGTAAGGTTTTATCCAGTTCAAGGAACTGACTTGGCGTCAGCTCTTCCGCCATACAGATAGCGGGTTGAGTTAATTGACCGGGTGCCGGGAAGCGCTGCTCGCCGTAAATATGCTGGAGCAACTGGAAGCCAACATCACGCATGTCCAGCGCGCGTTCTTGTAGATAGCTGCTGCTGGAATGTGCGAAC
Organism: Kluyvera intermedia; assembly: GCF_034424175.1. Taxonomy (NCBI): domain Bacteria; kingdom Pseudomonadati; phylum Pseudomonadota; class Gammaproteobacteria; order Enterobacterales; family Enterobacteriaceae; genus Kluyvera; species Kluyvera intermedia. The sequence goes on along the minus strand of NZ_CP139986.1, from coordinate 4,596,110 downwards.
TCGGCGCAGAAATGTTGGGTGCTGTCGATAATCGCTTCGGCACAGCTCAAACCACTATTGATGCCCGCGAGCAGATGCTGGCGCAGTGAAGTATCGGTTGCCAGCGAGCGGTGAGCTTCCAGAATCGCACTGGCGGTGCTGTCGTTTTCCAGTAGACGCAGTTCAAGCGTTTTGACGAGCAGGGTCAGGCCGCTATCCAGCTCTGATTGTTCCTGCTCCGGGCTTTTTGTTGGGGGAAGTTCGCCGAGATTATTCAGATCGAGCGCGGCCAGGCGGGTGAGAACACCGCCTGCGCTACCGCTACAGACCGGCTGGGCGCGGAAAAGCGTCGGATCGAGACGGGTTAAGGATTCCGGTAGTGCTTCCTGCTCAACGCAGGCGACTTGCGCCAGGGGGGCGTCACATAGCGGGAATTCCTCTTTTATCCAGCGGCTGAGGCGAAGGTGCACGGCCTGCTCATCCGCACCGCTAACTAATAACTGGCAGCTATCACCCGCGAGCGTATCGGTACCGATAATCGCTAGCGCGCTTTTGGCATTGCCCTTACGGTCACTGCGCAGGTTATGCCATTCGATATCGCAGCTAAATGTGTTGCACAGCGTCTCGACATGGCTGGCAGGGCGAGCGTGCACGCCATTCGGTAATTCGCAGACAAATTCAACAACCAACGTCATAGCCCTATCTCCCAAATCATTCGATATGGGTAACAGCATAGGGGGCTTGTCCTCGGCCCTGCTATCTGACATTTATGTCAAAAACTGGACAAATGTATTGTCTGCTGGAAAATGCGAGCAACCTCACAGGTTGCTTGTCTTGCATATAAAGACGCAATGCACGCGAACTTTAGAGGTCGCTCGCATTTTTCTTCTGACATTACAAAAATCCAGTAAATGCACTTTTTATCCACTGTCTGTCCCGCCACCAATTGCCTATTGTTTGCCACAACACCTTAATGGACATGGGCTAACAAGGCCCGGGAGCGACTGATGAAAGAATTGGTGCAGATACTCAAAAACACCCGCCAGCATTTGATGACTGGCGTGTCGCACATGATCCCGTTTGTCGTAGCGGGCGGCATTTTACTGGCGGTCTCCGTCATGCTGTACGGCAAAGGTGCCGTGCCGGATGCGTTAACCGACCCTAACCTGAAAAAACTCTTTGATATCGGCGTCGCGGGCCTGACGCTGATGGTGCCATTCCTCGCGGCTTACATCGGTTACTCCATTGCGGAACGTTCTGCGCTGGCGCCTTGTGCCATTGGGGCCTGGGTCGGTAATAGCTTCGGTGCAGGCTTCTTTGGCGCGCTGATTGCCGGGATTATCGGCGGTATCGTGGTGTATTACTTGAAGAAAATCCCGGTGCATAAGGTGCTGCGCTCGGTGATGCCAATCTTCGTGATTCCCATTGCAGGTACGCTGATTACGGCGGGCATCATGATGTGGGGGTTGGGCGAGCCGGTGGGGATGCTGACGACCAGTCTGACCCAGTGGCTGCAAGGGATGCAACAGGGCAGCATTGTGGTACTGGCGGTGATTATGGGCCTGATGCTGGCGTTCGATATGGGCGGCCCGGTGAACAAAGTGGCCTACGCCTTCATGCTGATTTGTGTCTCTCAGGGGGTCTATACCGTAGTGGCAATTGCCGCTGTCGGTATCTGTGTACCGCCGCTGGGCCTGGGTCTGGCAACGCTGATTAACCGTAAAAACTTCAATAGTGAAGAACGTGAGGCCGGTAAAGCCGCGTTAGTTATGGGCTGTGTGGGCGTGACCGAAGGGGCGATTCCCTTCGCAGCCTCCGACCCGCTGCGCGTGATTCCCTCCATCATGCTGGGTTCCGTGTGCGGCACGGTAACCGCCGCGCTGATGGGCGCACAGTGTTATGCCGGATGGGGCGGCCTGATCGTCCTGCCGGTAGTGGAAGGTAAGCTGGGGTATCTGCTGGCGATTGTCGTCGGTGCGGTGGTGACGGCTGTTAGCGTAAATCTGCTGAAAAGCCTGGCGCGTAAGAACAAGAAAGCGGTTGTTGAGAAAGAAGACGACCTGGATTTGGATTTCGAAATTAACTAATTGAGAAGGTAAAGATTATGACCAATATTATTGCGGTAACGGCTTGTCCTTCCGGCGTGGCACATACCTACATGGCAGCGGAAGCGCTGGAGAGTGCAGCGAAATCTAAAGGTTGGAATGTGAAGGTAGAGACGCAGGGGTCGATTGGTCAGGAGAATGAACTGACGGCAAGCGACGTTGAAGCGGCGGATATGGTGATTCTGACCAAGGATATCGGGATTAAAGCGGAAGAACGTTTTGCAGGGAAAACCATTGTGCGGGTTAATATTAGTGATGCGGTAAAGCGCGCTGACGCTATTATGAATAAAATTGAGGCACACTTAGCGCAGAGTGCGTAAGACGGAATTCGATATCATCAACATGCTATCGCTGGCGGGCGCGAAGAAGACACTTTGCGCCCGCCAGCGTGTGCTTTCTGCAAGGAGAGGACGATGACAGCAACGAGCGGACGAATGTTAGTGGCGGTAACCGCCTGCGTAAGCGGGGTCGCTCATACCTATATGGCGGCTGAACGTCTGGAAAAACTCTGCCAGCAGGAAAAATGGTCGATCAAAATTGAAACTCAGGGGGCGCTGGGAATTGAGAATGCGCTGACTGAGGACGATATTCGCCGTGCGGATGTGGTGTTGCTGATTACTGACATTGAACTTAACGGCGCGGAAAGATTTACCCAGAGTCGCTATGTACAGTCGGGGATCAGCGCTTTTCTACGTGAGCCGCAGAAGGTAATGAGTTCGGTGCGCAAACTGCTTTCCGCACCACAGCACACGCATATTATTCTGTCGTAGTCAGTTGACTATGATACTGGCGGCGATATTCCGACGGTGAACGGTCGGTATTTTTACGAAACAGGCGACAGAAATAGTTGCTGTCGACAAAGCCGCAGCTGTGAGCTATCTCTTTAACCTTCATATCGTACCCCTTCAACAGCCGTCTGGCATGCTCCAGGCGGGTGTGATTGAGGTATTCATTAAATCCCATAATTCCGCTTTTCTGGAACAGATGCGACAGGTAGTTCGGTGAGATATAGAACGCTTGCGCCACTGACTCACGGGTGAGCGGCTCGGCAAAGTGGGTATCAATATATTCACGGATAGCGTCGAACAGTGCCTGACTGCGGGAGGCGGTTTGGATCTGGCTGCTCAGCAGATCGGCGCAGTGGCTAATCAGGCTGGTGGCAATGAGCCGGGCCGTTTGTTGTTCCTGTTGCTGCATCTGGATTTCGCTCATGGTTTGCAACAGAAACGATCCTATACGTGGCCCACGGCGCGCAACGTGCTGTTTCGACACGTTTTTCAACTGATTACCATCCCACTGCTGCACGCTAAATCCCAACTGTTGCTTACCAAACAGTATGCTCAGGGTTGTTGCGGGGTGATGCCATAGCGGGAAGTTCCAGCCGCCGGCCGGGACATACAGCGCATCCATCCCACTCATGTGGACGTTATCACCATGAAGCCCGGCATCCGCCAGTTGCCCGGAAAGCACAATCTCCAGACGAGGAAAATCGACCTGAAAGGCCATCTCTGGTGTGGAGGTGTGGCTTGCGGCAAACCAGATTTTTTGCAGCGGGGTGGTGCCTGATGCGATGTGGGAAAGCAGTGGGTTGATGTCGAAAAACATAGGGCTCCCTGTCGTGATGTACAACGTAGAAACCTTAACCGCTGGCATTGAAAAAGGCCACAAAGATTGTGGCCTTTTGGAATCTGACTACAGATTTGGTTGGCCTGATAAGCACCGTGCCATCAGGCAGACCGGGGTACATTGCCGGATGGCGGCTACGCCTTATCCGGCCTACATAAACGTTTAACCGGTGTTACGCATACCCGCAGCTACGCCTGCGATGGTGACCATCAGCGCCTGTTCAACGTTATGATCCGGTTCCAGACCTTGTTCTTCCGCTTGGCGTGAACGGTGCAGCAACTCGGCTTGCAGAACGTTTAATGGGTCGGTGTAGATGTTACGCAACTGGATTGACTCAGCAATCCACGGCAGGTCGGCCATCAGATGCGCATCGTTGGCGATATCCAATACCACTTTGATATCGGCTTCCAGCAGATCACGAAGCTCGGTGCCGAGCACCCACAGCTCTGGTTTCACCAGGCGCTGATCGTAGTATTCCGCCAGCCACAGGTCGGCCTTGGAATACACCATCTCCAGCATACCCAGGCGGGTAGAGAAGAATGGCCAGTCGCGGCACATGGTTTCCAACTTGCTCTGTTTGCCATCTTCAACCACTTTTTGCAGCGCCGCACCGGCACCCAGCCAGGCAGGCAGCATCAGACGGTTCTGGGTCCAGGCGAAGATCCATGGAATGGCGCGAAGGGACTCAACGCCGCCGGTTGCGCGACGTTTCGCTGGACGAGAGCCTAACGGCAGCTTGCCCAGTTCCTGTTCTGGCGTTGCGGAACGGAAGTAAGGCACGAAATCTTTGTTTTCACGCACGTAGCCACGGTACATCTCGCAGGAGATATCCGACAGCTCGTCCATGATGCCGCGCCACTCTTCTTTTGGCTCTGGCGGCGGCAGGAGGTTAGCTTCCAGAATGGCGCTGGTGTACAGCGACAGGCTGCTGACGGTAATTTCCGGCAGGCCGTATTTGAAGCGGATCATCTCACCCTGTTCGGTGACGCGCAGGCCGCCTTTCAGGCTGCCCGGAGGCTGTGACAGCAGCGCAGCATGAGCCGGTGCGCCGCCACGACCGATAGAACCGCCGCGTCCGTGGAACAATGTCAGCTCGATACCGGCTTTTTCGCAGGTTTTAATCAGCGCATCCTGTGCCTGGTATTGCGCCCAGGAGGCTGCCATCACGCCCGCATCTTTCGCGGAGTCGGAATAGCCAATCATCACCATCTGTTTGCCCGAAATAAAACCGCGATACCAGTCGATGCTCAGCAGTTGGGTCATCACATCGTCGGCGTTGTTCAGGTCGTCCAGCGTTTCGAACAGCGGGGCAACTGGCAGCGCGAAGGTGATTCCGGCTTCTTTTAGAAGTAGGTGAACGGCCAGCACGTCGGACGGTGTTTTCGCCATCGAGATAACGTAGGCAGCAACCGAACCCTGCGGTGCATCAACAATCGCTTTACAGGTGTTGAGCACTTCGCGAGTGTCGTTGCTTGGCTCCCAGCTACGCGGTAGCAGAGGGCGTTTAGAATTCAGTTCGCGGATAAGGAACGCTTGTTTGTCGGCTTCTGACCAGCTTTCGTAGTCGCCGATGCCCAGATAGCGGGTCAGTTCGCCCAGCGCTTCGGTGTGACGGGTGCTTTCCTGACGCACGTCGATACGCACCAGCGGTACGCCAAAACATTTCACCCGGCGTAGGGTGTCGAGCAATTCACCGTTAGCGATGATGCTCATGCCGCAGGCTTGCAGGGATTCATAACAAGCGTACAGGGGTTCCCAAAGCTGCTCGTTCTGGCTTATCAGGCCGGCCGGTTTCGGCAATCTCTGGCCTTTCAGTCGAGCTTCCAGCCAGGCCTGCGTGGCCATCAATTGACCGCGCAGCGTTTTCATCAGGTAGCGATACGGTTCGGTTGCACCCTCTTCACCAACGCGTTCGCGCAGCTCGTCGGTACATTCAACCATCGACAGCTCAGAAATCAGGATTTGAATATCTTTTAAGAACAGATCTGTTGCTTTCCAGCGGCTCAGTAGCAGTACATGACGGGTGATTTCGGCAGTCACGTTCGGGTTACCGTCGCGGTCGCCTCCCATCCAGGAGGTGAAGCGTACAGGCACGAAATCCACCGGCAATTTATAGCCGAGGTTCTCTTCGAGTTGTTCATTTAGCTCGCGCAGGTAGTTTGGCACACCTTCCCACAAGCTATTTTCGACAACCGCAAAGCCCCATTTTGCTTCATCAACCGGGCTTGGGCGGTTCTTACGAATTTCGTCCGTATGCCAGGACTGGGCAATCAGCTGGCGCAAGCGGCGCATTACCTGATGGCGCTCATAGTCGGCGATATCGGAGTTATCGAGCTGTTTTAAGCAGTTATTGATTTCGCCCATCTTGTGGATAAGCGTACGGCGAGTGATTTCGGTCGGGTGCGCGGTCAGTACCAGCTCCAGCGACAGAGATTCAACGGCCTGCTTAATGATAGTTTCGTTGAGATTGGGTTGGTCTTTGAGTTTACGCAGGGTACGGGCAATCACTTCCGGGTTGCTCGCCGCTTCGCCTTTTGGCGAAATGCTGTGGTATTGCTCAGCGGTGTTAGCCAAATTCAGGAACTGGCTGAATGCGCGGGCGACCGGCAGCAGTTCATCATTAGACAGGTTCTGTAAGGTGGTCAGCAGCTCCTGGCGGTTGGCTTCGTTGCCCGCACGAGAAGATTTGGACAACTTACGGATCGTTTCGACACGGTCAAGAATGTTCTCACCAAGCGCATCCTTGATGGTATCGCCTAGCACTTTACCGAGCATACTGACATTACTACGCAACGCGGAATATTGTTCGTTCATTAACCCAGACACCCCATCTCATTTTATTTTGTTATACACGTCATCCTTCAAGTTGCCTCTGCGTTGGCTGCGCTCATTCACCCCTGTCACGTACTTATGTACGCTCCCGGGGATTAATGAGGGACATCCCTGTCCCTCACCAGAGGCCAGCCTTCGGCTGGTCAAATTCGTTCCTGACGAATTTGTCATTCCCTTGCCGCCTTGATGCAACTCGAATGATTGTGTGTATATATCCCGTCGCCGGAACGTAAGGGCGAGATAAATACACCTCTTTTATAAAGCCACGTAAAAACCCTTACGTCAATTGCTGCGAAATCGCTTCAGCAAACGAATAAATCGCGACAATTTACGAAAGTTAATTCGCATCGTGCCAGATAAGAAATGCTTATGAAAATGTGAAGGAGATCTCGGGAACGCGGGGGTGATGAGGTGCCGGGTGGCGCTGTGCTTATCCGGCCTACAGACGGGGGTAGGCCCGATAAGCACAGCGCTTCCGGGCAAGACTCATTAGTGCCAGCAGAAGTGATGCACCACCTGAGTAATTAATTCTCGCGTTGGTTTAATAAAGCGCGTTTCCAGGTATTCGTCCGGCTGGTGGGCCTGATTAATCGAACCTGGGCCTAAGACGATGGTTGGGCACAGGGTCTGGATAAACGGTGCTTCGGTGCAGTAGTTCACCACTTCGGTTTTCGCGCCGAGCAGTTTTTCCAGCACCTCGACCAGTGGGTGATCCGGCGGACATTCATAGCCTGGAATCGGCGGGTGCAGTTCGCTGATGGTCAGACGCCCCGGCCACTGTGCGCTCACCGGCTCCAGCGCTTCATCCAGCAGGCCGTTGAGATCGTTTAAGGTCATGCCCGGCAGCGGGCGAATATCCATATGCAGTTCGCAGCAGGCACAAATGCGGTTGGAGGCATCGCCGCCGTGAAGGCTGCCGAGGTTGAGCGTCGGGTAAGGAACGGTGAACGCTTCATAGTGATAGCGTTCTTTCAGAGAGTCGCGCAGTTGCATCACCCGGCCAATTGCGTCGTGCATAATTTCAATGGCGTTAACACCGCGTGCCGGGTCGCTTGAGTGGCCGGACTGGCCCAATACACGAATCGCATTCGACATATGGCCTTTGTGCGCCCGCACCGGTTGCAGCGAGGTGGGCTCGCCGATGATGGCGCAATCCGGGCGCAGTTCGGTGGACTCGGCAAAGTAGCGCGCGCCGGCCATGCTGGTCTCTTCATCGGCGGTCGCCAGGATGTAGAGCGGCTTTTTCAACTGCGTCACATCAACATCGCGCAATGCGTCGAGAATAAACGCAAAGAAACCTTTCATATCGGCAGTACCCAAACCGTAGAGCTTGTTTTCATGCTCGGTGAGGGTAAACGGATCGCGCGTCCAGCGGCCATCGTCAAACGGGACGGTGTCGGTATGGCCGGCAAGCAGCAGGCCGCCAGCGCCGTGACCAGTGCTGGCGAGCAGGTTGAATTTATTGCGGGTGCCAGGGACCGGCTGCACCTCAACTTCGAAGCCTAAAGAGGCGAACCAATCCGCGAGCAGAGTGATTAAAGACGCATTGCTCTGATCGAGCGCTTCTTCGGTTGCGCTGATGGACGGAGTGGCGATCAACGCACGGTAAATCTCGATAAATGGGGGTAAATTGTTTTTCATTGTTGACACACCTCGGGTCGTGATAGTATCAATATTCATGCAGTATTTTTGAATAAAAATACATTATCATTAGGCGTAAGAAAACCCACCAAGTGTAAGGTGAAGTGATTACGCTTAATCAGGCAAACAGACATAAGAAGGTGAACTGCACCGATGTTGAATACGCTGATTGTGGGCGCGAGCGGTTACGCTGGCGCAGAGCTTGTGACCTATGTAAATCGCCATCCTCATATGAACATAACCGCTTTGACGGTCTCAGCGCAAAGCAATGATGCGGGAAAGTTAATCTCCGATTTGCATCCACAGCTAAAAGGCATTGTTGATCTGCCGTTGCAGCCGATGTCAGATATCAGTGAATTCAGCGCGGGTGTGGACGTTGTTTTCCTGGCGACCGCTCATGAAGTGAGTCATGACCTGGCCCCGCAGTTCTTGGCGGCGGGTTGCGTGGTGTTCGATCTTTCCGGTGCATTCCGGGTCAACGACGGCGCCTTCTATGAAAAATATTACGGTTTCACCCATCAGCATCCAGAACTGCTGGCGCAGGCGGTGTATGGCCTGGCCGAATGGAGTGCAGATGCGCTGAAAGAGGCTAAGCTGATTGCCGTGCCGGGTTGTTATCCAACGGCGGCGCAGCTTTCCCTGAAACCTCTGATTGATGGCGATCTCCTGGATCTCAACCAGTGGCCGGTGATCAACGCCACCTCAGGCGTCAGCGGTGCCGGTCGTAAAGCGGCAATCTCCAATAGTTTTTGCGAAGTGAGCCTGCAACCGTATGGCGTGTTTACCCACCGCCATCAGCCGGAAATCGCCAGCCATCTTGGCGCAGATGTGATTTTCACCCCGCATCTGGGCAACTTTGCTCGCGGTATTCTGGAAACGATCACCTGCCGCTTGAAACCAGGCGTGACGCATGCGCAGGTAGCTAAGGCATTGCAACAGGCTTACGCCGACAAACCGATGGTGCGTTTATACGATAAAGGTGTTCCGGCACTGAAAAATGTGGTCGGGCTGCCGTTCTGCGATATCGGTTTTGCCGTTCAGGGCGAGCACCTGATTGTGGTGGCGACCGAAGACAATTTATTGAAAGGCGCTGCCGCACAGGCCGTGCAGTGCGCCAATATCCGTTTCGGCTTCGCTGAGACGCAGTCTCTTATTTAAGGTGTGATGACGATGAATCCATTAATTATCAAACTGGGCGGCGTGTTACTGGATAGCGAAGAAGCGCTGGAGCGTCTTTTTAGCGCGCTGGTTAACTATCGTGAATCACATCAGCGCCCGCTGGTGATTGTCCACGGCGGCGGCTGCGTGGTGGATGAGCTGATGAAGCAGCTCAATCTGCCGGTGAAAAAGAAAAATGGTTTGCGCGTTACGCCAGCCGATCAAATCGACATCATCACTGGTGCGCTGGCGGGTACTGCCAACAAAACGCTTCTGGCATGGGCGAAGAAGCATGATATCGCGTCCGTGGGCCTGTTCCTCGGCGATGGTGACAGCGTGAAGGTGACGAAGCTGGATGAAGAGCTGGGTCACGTGGGTCTGGCGCAGCCGGGATCGCCGAAACTGATTAATCTGCTGCTGGAAGGCGGGTTCCTGCCAGTGGTGAGCTCAATTGGCGTGACCGCCGAAGGGCAACTGATGAACGTTAACGCTGACCAGGCGGCAACGGCGCTGGCGGCGACATTAGGTGCAGATCTGATTCTGCTTTCTGATGTGAGCGGTATTCTGGATGGTAAAGGCCAGCGTATTGCCGAGATGACCGCGGCGAAGGCTGAGCAGTTGATTGACCAGGGCATTATTACCGATGGCATGATCGTGAAGGTGAACGCGGCGCTTGATGCGGCGCGCACGCTGGGCCGTCCGGTGGATATCGCCTCCTGGCGTCATGCCGAGCAACTGCCAGCGCTGTTTAACGGCACGCCGATTGGTACGCGTATTCTGGCGTAAGTTTTTCCCCTCACCCTAACCCTCTCCCCGGAGGGGCGAGGGGACCGATCGGAGCCGATTTTCTCCCTCTCCCTCAGGGAGAGGGCCGGGGTGAGGGTTGTTTTCAATATCCAGCATCAATAATCGAATTTAAGGAAGCATGTTATGGCACTTTGGGGCGGGCGTTTTACACAGGCAGCGGATCAGCGGTTCAAACAGTTCAATGACTCTTTACGCTTTGATTACCGCCTGGCGGAGCAGGATATCATTGGCTCTGTTGCCTGGTCTAAAGCGCTGGTAACGGTTGGCGTGCTGACCGAGCAGGAACAGGTTCAACTGGAAGAGGCGCTAAGCGTGCTGCTGGAAGAGGTTCGTGCGAACCCACAGCAAATTCTTGAAAGCGATGCCGAAGACATCCATAGCTGGGTGGAAGGCAAGCTCATCGACAAAGTCGGTCAGTTGGGCAAAAAACTGCACACCGGGCGTAGCCGTAATGACCAGGTCGCTACCGATCTTAAGCTGTGGTGTAAAGACACCGTAGCCGAGCTGTTGACCGCCAACCGCCAGCTGCAAAGCGCGTTGGTTGAGACGGCGCAAGCTAATCAGGACGCCGTCATGCCGGGTTATACCCACCTGCAACGTGCCCAACCGGTCACGTTTGCGCACTGGTGCCTGGCGTACGTTGAAATGCTGGCGCGTGATGAAAGCCGTTTGCACGATACTCTCAAGCGTCTGGATGTGAGCCCACTGGGCTGCGGCGCGCTGGCGGGAACCGCGTACGAAATCGACCGTGAACAACTGGCAGGCTGGCTGGGCTTCGCTTCTGCAACCCGCAATAGCCTGGACAGCGTGTCTGACCGGGATCATGTGCTGGAACTGCTCTCGAATGCGTCAATTGGCATGGTGCACCTGTCGCGCTTTGCCGAAGATCTGATCTTCTTTAATACCGGTGAAGCGGGCTTCGTGGAGCTTTCCGATCGCGTGACGTCCGGCTCTTCGCTGATGCCACAGAAGAAAAACCCGGATGCGCTGGAGCTTATTCGTGGCAAATGTGGCCGTGTGCAGGGCGCGCTGACCGGCATGATGATGACCCTGAAAGGGTTACCGTTGGCCTACAACAAAGATATGCAGGAAGACAAAGAAGGCGTGTTCGATGCGCTGGATACCTGGATGGATTGTCTGCATATGGCGGTGCTGGTGCTGGACGGTATTCAGGTGAAACGTCCACGTTGCCAGGAAGCGGCGCAGCAGGGTTATGCAAATGCGACCGAGCTTGCGGATTATCTGGTGGCCAAAGGCGTACCGTTCCGTGAAGCACACCACATTGTCGGTGAGGCAGTAGTCGAGGCCATTGCTCAGGGCAAACCGTTGGAAGATTTAGCGCTGGCTGACTTGCAAAAATTCAGTGCGGTGATTGGCGATGACGTCTATCCGATTCTGTCGCTGCAATCCTGCCTTGATAAGCGTGCGGCCAAAGGCGGTGTGTCGCCTCAGCAGGTTGCACAGGCTATCCGCGATGCGCAAATGCGTTTGAGTTAATCGAAATGTAGCCCGGTCGAGCAAATGCAACGCTGGGAGTAGTACCGAGCCTTCCCGGGGGCGGCGTAAACGCCTCGCCCGGGCTACTTGATTCATAGCCACCTTTACGCAAAAAAAAGCGGGCCACGGGGCCCGCAAACGTTCATGTTGGCTTTGGTGATTTGAGTTTGAGAGAAACGCCGAATCAGTGTGACGACTTGAAGGGTTAAACAAGGGTCACCTGTTTCTGTGCTGTATTATTAAACAGAGTCCTTGATAGGGATAATCATTCGTTGCTATTCTATCTATCGCTATGAACTATCATGGCGATGGAGGAAGAATAATGAATATTCGCGATCTTGAATACCTGGTGGCGTTAGCTGAACATCGGCACTTCCGCCGGGCGGCAGATTCCTGCCATGTCAGCCAGCCAACTCTGAGCGGGCAGATTCGTAAACTGGAAGATGAACTGGGCGTCATGCTGCTGGAACGAACCAGCCGCAAAGTCCTGTTTACCCAGGCGGGGCTGCTGCTGGTGGACCAGGCGCGCACGGTGTTGCGTGAGGTCAAAGTGCTTAAGGAAATGGCAAGTCAGCAGGGAGAGACGATGTCTGGTCCGCTGCATATCGGCCTGATTCCCACCGTTGGCCCATATCTGCTACCCCATATTATCCCGATACTGCACCAAACCTTCCCGAAGCTGGAAATGTATCTGCATGAAGCGCAAACCCATCAGCTGCTGGCGCAGCTCGACAGCGGTAAGCTGGACTGTGTGATTCTGGCATTGGTGAAGGAGAGCGAGGCGTTTATCGAAGTTCCACTGTATGACGAGCCGATGCTGCTGGCGATCTACGAAGATCACCCGTGGGCGGAGCGCGATCGCGTACCGATGTCGGATCTGGCCGGTGAAAAATTGCTGATGCTCGAAGACGGTCACTGTCTGCGCGATCAGGCGATGGGTTTCTGCTTTGAAGCCGGTGCGGATGAAGATACCCATTTCCGGGCAACCAGTCTGGAAACGCTGCGTAATATGGTGGCTGCGGGAAGCGGAATTACCTTGTTGCCTCAGCTGGCAGTACCGCCGGAGCGCAAACGCGATGGTGTGGTGTATCTACCGTGCATTAAGCCGGAGCCACGCCGTACCGTCGGGCTGGTCTATCGACCGGGATCGCCACTGCGCAGCCGCTATGAGCAGCTGGCAGAGGCCGTCCGTGAAACGATGGACGGCCATTTTGACAAGGCGCTAAAAAAGGCGATTTAAGCCGTTCAGCGCCGCAACTCGATAGGCTTCCGCCATGGTCGGGTAGTTAAAGGTGGTGTTAACGAAGTACTCAATGGTGTTGCCACCACCTTTTTGCTCCATAATCGCCTGGCCGATATGAATAATTTCGGCCGCGCGCTCGCCAAAGCAATGAATGCCGAGGATTTCCTTTGTTTCCCGATGGAACAGGATTTTCAGGCTCCCCACGCTCATGCCAACGATTTGCGCCCGCGCCAGGTGTTTAAACTGCGCACGACCCACCTCATAAGGCACTTTCATGGCTGTCAGCTGTTGTTCGGTTTTACCGACGGAGCTGATTTCCGGGATGGTGTAGATACCCGTTGGAATATCTTCTATCAGATGCCCGGAGGCTTCGCCTTTCATCAACGCCTGCGCGGCAATACGGCCCTGATCGTAGGCGGCTGAAGCGAGGCTCGGATAACCGATAACATCACCAACCGCGTAGACGTGCGGCAGCGCGGTTTGATACAGACTGTTGACCTTCAACTGACCACGGCCATCGGCCTGTAAGCCAATGTTTTCCAGCGCCAGTGATTCGGTATTCCCGGTTCGACCATTGGCAAACAGCAGGCAGTCGGCCTTGAGCTTTTTGCCGGACTTCAGGTGCATGATCACCCCGTCGTCGACCCCTTCAATCTTCTCGTATTCTTCGTTGTGGCGAATGACCACACCACTGTTCCAGAAGTGATAAGAAAGGGAGTCTGACATCTCCTGGTCGAGGAATGCCAGCAGACGGTCGCGGGTGTTAATCAGGTCAACTTTGACCTCCATTCCGCGGAAGATCGACGCATATTCGCAGCCGATAACTCCTGCGCCGTAGATAATGACATGGCGAGGTTCATGGTGCAGGCTGAGGATGGAGTCGCTGTCGTAAATGCGCGGATGGGTAAAATCAACGTCTGCCGGGCGGTACGGGCGTGATCCACAAGCGATCACGAATTTATCGGCGGTTATCGTTTCGACCGACCCGTCCGGGCACTTCAGCGCGATGGTGTGCTCATCAACAAAGTGGGCGTCACCCTGCAGCATCTCACAGTGATTGCGCTCATAAAAACCCTGACGCATATGCGTTTGCTGATTAATAACGCTATCGGCATGATTCAGGATGTCGGCAAATGAGGATCGGAGAAGTCGGCTGTGGTCGCTGTAGAGTGGATTTTGGTTGAATTCGATAATACGGCTGACGGCATGGCGAAGGGCTTTAGATGGGATGGTACCCCAGTGGGTACAACCGCCGCCGACATTATGGTAACGCTCAATAACGGCGACGTGGGCTCCTTGCTTCACCAGACCCATAGCAGCACCTTCGCCGCCCGGGCCGGAACCAATTATTACTGCATCATAATCGTAGGAATGTGACATGGTAAGGCGTACCTGTTCTTATACATAAAATCAACAGAATCATAACATCATCGAAGGGATAACCCAATTATCGTTGGGCTTATTTCATACGAAATAGCATAAATAGCATGTAAACAATCATTAACAAAGCTGCGTAAGTGGAATCGTTTTAATCTCTGGTATAGTGCCAATACGGCATATGGAAGGATTCAGTCATCGTGATGGGTGTTAGAGCGCAACAAAAAGAAAAAACCCGGCGTTCGCTGGTGGAAGCGGCATTTAGTCAACTCAGTGCCGAGCGAAGTTTTGCCAGCCTAAGCCTGCGTGAAGTGGCGCGTGAGGCGGGGATTGCGCCAACCTCCTTTTATCGCCATTTCCGCGATGTGGATGAGCTGGGGCTGACCATGGTTGACGAGAGCGGCTTGATGCTGCGCCAGTTGATGCGCCAGGCGCGTCAGCGTATTGCCAAAGGCGGCAGCGTTATCCGCACTTCTGTATCCACCTTTATGGAATTTATCGGTAATAACCCGAACGCCTTCCGTCTGTTGCTACGTGAGCGTTCTGGCACATCTGCGGCATTCCGTGCGGCAGTTGCCCGCGAGATTCAGCATTTTATTGCGGAACTTGCCGACTATCTGGAAATCGAAAACCATATGCCTCGCGCGTTTACGGAAGCGCAGGCTGAGGCGATGGTGACTATCGTATTTAGCGCGGGAGCGGAGGCCTTAGATGTTGGCCTTGAGCAGCGTCGGCAACTGGAAGAGCGACTGGTGCTGCAATTACGGATGATCTCCAAGGGCGCGTACTATTGGTATCGCCGTGAACAAGAGAAGAGTCACATCATTCCGAATAAGGTGGTAGACGAGCAATGAAACAGTCAGGTCAAGATAAAGGTACGCTGCTGCTAGCGCTGTTGGCGGGCTTATCGATTAACGGAACGTTTGCAGCGCTATTTAGCTCTATTGTTCCGTTCTCCGTCTTTCCGATAATTTCTCTGGTGTTGACGGTTTATTGTCTGCATCAACGCTATCAAAACCGCACGATGCCGGTGGGGTTACCCGCATTGTCAGCCGCCTGTTTTATTCTTGGCGTGTTGCTGTACAGCACGGTGGTGCGGGCCGAATACCCGGATATCGGTTCCAACTTCTTCCCGGCAGTATTGTCGGTCACGATGGTCTTCTGGATTGGCTATCGGATGCGTAACCGTAAGCAAGGTTCATAAAAGGTAGGCCGGATAGCGCTACGCTAATCCGGCCTACCGTCAGTCTTATTTCTTCGTTAACAGTACGCCGCATTCCATATGATGGGTATACGGGAACTGGTCGAACAGCGCCAGGCGGGTGATGTTATGCGTCTGGCTTAACGTTTCCAGGTTCTGGCACAACGTCTCCGGGTTACAGGAGATGTACAGAATATTGGGGTACGCCTGCACCATCTTCTCGGTTTCGCTGTCCAGCCCGCTGCGCGGTGGATCGACAAAAATCGTCTCACACTGATAGCTCTTCAAATCAATGCCCTGCAAACGGTTAAATTCCCGTACGCCGTTCATCGCCTGAGTAAAATCTTCCGCAGCCATGCGGATGATCTGCACGTTATCGATCTGATTCGCACTGATGTTGTACTGCGCTGCGGCTACCGAGGGTTTGGCTATTTCGGTCGCCAGTACGCGGTTGAAGTTACGCGCCAGTGCCAGCGAGAAGTTACCGTTGCCGCAGTACAGCTCCAGCAGGTCGCCGCGTGAATTCTGCGTGGCGTCCAGCGCCCATTCCAGCATTTGAATGTTCATCGCCGCGTTGGGCTGGGTGAAGCTGTTTTCTACCTGACGGTAGATCATCTCTTTTCCGGCGACCGGTAGGCGCTCATCTATATAGTCCTGATCCAGCTCGATTTTGGTTTTAGTGGCGCGACCAATGAGGTGGACGTTCAGCCCCTGCGCACGCAGCGCATCACGCAATGCTTCGGCCTGCTCACGCCACGCATCGTCGAGCTTTTTATGGTACAGCAGCGTAACAACCGCCTGGTTGCTGAGCGTGGTGAGGTAGTCAATCTGGAACAGCTTGTGGCGCAGCACTGGATTGTCGCGCACGCCGTCAAGCATCGCGGTCATCAAGGTATTGATAAGCTGGCTTGCCGCCGGAAAGGCGTCAACGCGGATGCGGGCCTTCGTCTGCTGGTCAAACATGATGTGGTAAAGATCATCACCGTCGTGCCAGATGCGGAATTCTGCGCGCATGCGGTAGTGACTGACCGGTGAACGAAACACCTCCGGCGCAGGCGCGCTAAACGGCGTCATCATCGTTTGCAGGCGAGTGACTTTCTCGGCGAGCTGAGCGTCGTACTGTTCGGTAGGGAGGTGTTCGGGGGTCATGATGCATCCTGAATAATAAAAGTACGCGGGGATTGTAGGGCTTGCACAGGGGATGTCCAGCCTCATGCGGTTGAAAATGATAAATAGCAGTCTGGACATCCGTATGTAACTAAATGTAGCATTCGCGTACCGGTCCTGTGAGTTAAAAGGGAATCCAGTGTAAATCTGGGGCTGACGCGCAGCGGTAAGGAAGGTGGAGAGGAGTGCATCATATGCAGACACTGCGGCGTGCCGTGGGAAGTCATCCTCTCTATATATAGCCTCCAAGCCCGAAGACCTGCCGGATGACGTCGCATTAGGCTTTTATCGTCGCGAGCAACTGATAAAGCCTGCGGCATCCTTTATTGATTCGGATGCTTTTAAAATGATTAAAAAAGTTTCGCTGCTGACGGCATTATCCGTCACGGCATTTTCCGGCTGGGCGCAAGACAGCAAGTCAGACACGCTGGTGGTGACCGGCAACCGTTTCCAGCAACCTGTAAATACCGTACTGGCGCCGACCGATGTGGTCACGCGAGATGATATCCAGCGCTGGCAGTCAAAAGATCTTAATGATGTGATGCGCCGTTTACCGGGTGTGGATATCAGCCAGAATGGGGGGATGGGGAAAAGCTCCTCTCTCTACGTGCGCGGCACGGAAGGGCGTCATGTTCTGGTGCTGATTGATGGTGTGCCAATGGCGCGAGCTGGCATATCGAATGGTATCGATATTGGTCAGATTCCAGTATCACTGGTTCAGCGTGTTGAATATATCCGCGGGCCACGTTCCGCGGTTTATGGCTCCGGTGCAATTGGCGGCGTGGTCAACATTATTACCATGACTGATGAAGAACGTTCGCAGATTAACGCCGGTGTGGGTAGCGACGGTTATCAAACCTACGATGGTGCGATGAATAAGCGCTTTGGCGATACCCTCGTCACCGCCGCTGGTGCATACCAGACGACAAAAGGCTTTAACGTCCAGCCGAATTCCACCTACAGCGGTGATAGCGATCGCGATGGTTACCGCAACAAGATGTTCTGGGGCGGCGTACAGCACAAGTTTGACGATAGCTTCTCTGGCTTCTTCCGTGGTTATGGCTATACCGCCAACAGCGACTA
The DNA here is from genome assembly GCF_034424175.1 of Kluyvera intermedia. Lineage (NCBI taxonomy): Bacteria > Pseudomonadati > Pseudomonadota > Gammaproteobacteria > Enterobacterales > Enterobacteriaceae > Kluyvera > Kluyvera intermedia. The sequence continues at coordinate 4,578,394 of NZ_CP139986.1, read as the reverse complement.
CGATCAGGGTGGGTATGGCTATGCGGGCGGTAATGATGAAGTGCAGAACTACAACCAATCCTGGGATACCGGTCTGCGCTACAACTCGGGCATCTATTCTTCTCAACTGATCGCCAACTATCAGCATCTGAAAAGCTACAACTACAGCAACGACCTCGGTCGCTATGCGGGTGATGCGACGCTCGACGATATGGAGCAGCGTTATATTCAGTGGGGGAATAACGTTGAGGTTGGGCACGGGGCGATTAGCGGTGGCGTTGACTGGAAACAGGAAAAGCTGTTCTCAAGCAGCACGACGCTGTCGGATACCTACAAGCGTGACACTACCGGGCTTTACCTGACCGGGCAGCAGCAGATTGATAGCGTTACCCTCGAGGCCTCGGGCCGCGAAGATCACGATGAGCAGTTCGGCTGGCGCGGAACCTGGCAGACGGCGGCGGGGTGGGAGTTTGTTGAAGGCTATCGAGCTACGCTCTCCTACGGCACGGGTTTCCTGGCACCGTCACTGGGTCAGCAATTCGGCGCAACGCGTTTTGCTTCCTCCTACGGCCCAGGTATTGCGGCTAACCCAGACCTGAAGCCGGAAGAGTCTAAACAGTGGGAAGCGGGAATTGATGGGCTAACCGGGCCGCTGGATTGGCGCTTGTCGGCATACCATTATGAAATCCAGAATCTGATTGATTATAAGAATAACCAGTACGTCAACGTGAAGTCGGCCACAATTAAAGGCGTGGAGTGGACGGGCAATGTTACAACTGGTCCCGTCGAGCATCACCTGACATTGCAGTATGTCGATCCGCGTGATGACGAAACGGATAAAGTTCTTTATCGCCGTGCTAAGCAACAGGCGAAATATGAGCTCACCGGTCAGGTCTTTGATCTGGGTTGGAACGTGATGTATCAGTATATCGGCCAGCGTTACGATAACGATTATGACAATCAGCGCGATGTTAAACTGGGTGGCGTAAGCTTATGGGATGTCGGATTGTCATATCCGGTCACCTCACACCTGACAGTTCGTGGTAAAATCGCCAACCTGTTCGATAAAGATTACGAGACAGCATATGGCTACCCAACTGCAGGACGGGAATACACCTTGTCTGGCAGCTACACCTTCTAAACCACGTCCCACCGTCCTGGTCTTTGATTCCGGGGTCGGTGGGTTGTCGGTCTACGATGAGATTCGGCATCTCCTGCCGGATCTCCATTATATCTACGCTTTCGATAACGTTGCTTTCCCATATGGGGAAAAGAGTGAAGCGTTTATCGTTGAACGTGTCCTCGAAATTGTCACTGCAGTACAACAACGCTACCCGTTGGCGCTAGCGGTTATCGCCTGTAATACGGCAAGCACGGTATCGCTGCCTGCGCTGCGTGAGAAATTTGCCTTCCCGGTAGTGGGCGTTGTTCCTGCAATTAAACCGGCGGCGCGCCTATCGGCGAACCGTATCGTTGGGCTACTGGCGACGCGAGGAACGGTGAAGCGTCCTTATACCCATGAGTTGATTGCACGCTTTGCGGATGAATGCCGGATTGAAATGCTGGGCTCGGCGGAATTGGTTGAGCTGGCAGAAGCGAAACTGCATGGTGAGCCCGTTTCACTTGAGGAGCTACGCCGTATTCTGCGTCCATGGCTACGGATGCAGGAGCCGCCGGATACGGTTGTTCTTGGCTGTACCCATTTCCCTCTATTACAAGAGGAGCTGTTGCAGGTACTTCCGGAAGGAACGCGGTTGGTGGATTCTGGTGCTGCGATTGCGCGTCGTACAGCCTGGTTGCTAGAACATGAAGCGCCAGATGCGAAATCCAGCGATGAAAATCTGGCTTACTGCATGGCGTTGACAACAGAAACTGAGCAACTTTTACCCGTTTTACAGCGTTATGGCTTTGAAACGCTCGAAAAACTGCCTGTTTCAGCCTGATTTGAGCAAAAAAGAGACGGTTGAAAAGTTTTTTTAAAACAGGGCTTGTCAACGTCTCAGAACTCCCTATAATGCGCCTCCACTGACACGGAACAACGGAATAGAAGCCGCCGTGTTAGCGAGGTTCTTAAGAAGAACTTCAGCGGAGAAAAGCGAAATTAAATGCTTGACTCTGAAGCGGGAAAGCGTAATATGCACATCCCGCGCCGCTGAGAAAGCGAAGCGGCACTGCTCTTTAACAATTTATCAGACAATCTGTGTGGGCACTCGAAGATACGGATTCTTAAACGTCGCAAGACGCTAAATGAATACCAAGTCTCAACGAGTGAACATACGTAATTCATTACGAAGTTTAATTTATTGAGCATCAAACACTTAAATTGAAGAGTTTGATCATGGCTCAGATTGAACGCTGGCGGCAGGCCTAACACATGCAAGTCGAACGGTAGCACAGAGAGCTTGCTCTTGGGTGACGAGTGGCGGACGGGTGAGTAATGTCTGGGAAACTGCCCGATGGAGGGGGATAACTACTGGAAACGGTAGCTAATACCGCATAACGTCGCAAGACCAAAGTGGGGGACCTTCGGGCCTCACACCATCGGATGTGCCCAGATGGGATTAGCTAGTAGGTGGGGTAATGGCTCACCTAGGCGACGATCCCTAGCTGGTCTGAGAGGATGACCAGCCACACTGGAACTGAGACACGGTCCAGACTCCTACGGGAGGCAGCAGTGGGGAATATTGCACAATGGGCGCAAGCCTGATGCAGCCATGCCGCGTGTATGAAGAAGGCCTTCGGGTTGTAAAGTACTTTCAGCGAGGAGGAAGGCATTGTGGTTAATAACCGCAGTGATTGACGTTACTCGCAGAAGAAGCACCGGCTAACTCCGTGCCAGCAGCCGCGGTAATACGGAGGGTGCAAGCGTTAATCGGAATTACTGGGCGTAAAGCGCACGCAGGCGGTCTGTCAAGTCGGATGTGAAATCCCCGGGCTCAACCTGGGAACTGCATTCGAAACTGGCAGGCTAGAGTCTTGTAGAGGGGGGTAGAATTCCAGGTGTAGCGGTGAAATGCGTAGAGATCTGGAGGAATACCGGTGGCGAAGGCGGCCCCCTGGACAAAGACTGACGCTCAGGTGCGAAAGCGTGGGGAGCAAACAGGATTAGATACCCTGGTAGTCCACGCCGTAAACGATGTCGACTTGGAGGTTGTGCCCTTGAGGCGTGGCTTCCGGAGCTAACGCGTTAAGTCGACCGCCTGGGGAGTACGGCCGCAAGGTTAAAACTCAAATGAATTGACGGGGGCCCGCACAAGCGGTGGAGCATGTGGTTTAATTCGATGCAACGCGAAGAACCTTACCTACTCTTGACATCCAGAGAACTTAGCAGAGATGCTTTGGTGCCTTCGGGAACTCTGAGACAGGTGCTGCATGGCTGTCGTCAGCTCGTGTTGTGAAATGTTGGGTTAAGTCCCGCAACGAGCGCAACCCTTATCCTTTGTTGCCAGCGGTTCGGCCGGGAACTCAAAGGAGACTGCCAGTGATAAACTGGAGGAAGGTGGGGATGACGTCAAGTCATCATGGCCCTTACGAGTAGGGCTACACACGTGCTACAATGGCATATACAAAGAGAAGCGACCTCGCGAGAGCAAGCGGACCTCATAAAGTATGTCGTAGTCCGGATCGGAGTCTGCAACTCGACTCCGTGAAGTCGGAATCGCTAGTAATCGTAGATCAGAATGCTACGGTGAATACGTTCCCGGGCCTTGTACACACCGCCCGTCACACCATGGGAGTGGGTTGCAAAAGAAGTAGGTAGCTTAACCTTCGGGAGGGCGCTTACCACTTTGTGATTCATGACTGGGGTGAAGTCGTAACAAGGTAACCGTAGGGGAACCTGCGGTTGGATCACCTCCTTACCTTAAAGAAACGTGCTTTGAAGTGTCCACACAGATTGTCTGATGAAAATTAGCAGTAAAAATCTCTGCAGGCTTGTAGCTCAGGTGGTTAGAGCGCACCCCTGATAAGGGTGAGGTCGGTGGTTCAAGTCCACTCAGGCCTACCAAATTCTTGCTGATGCTGCGTTGCGGAACAACTCGCATACTTCAGTATGTTTCGTTATTCCACGCCTTGCCTCAACAAGAATTACCGGTACAGAGATTAGTGTTACGATGGGGTTATAGCTCAGCTGGGAGAGCGCCTGCCTTGCACGCAGGAGGTCTGCGGTTCGATCCCGCATAGCTCCACCATCCTTTTACTGCGAACAAAACAAAAAAAACTTCAGAGTGTACCTGAAAAGGTTCACTGCGAAGTTTTGCTCTTTAAAAATCTGGATCAAGCTGAAAATTGAAACGACACACTGTGTCTGTTCTCCGTAATAAGAACAGATAAGCGGTGTGTTCGAGTCTCTCAAATTTTCGCAACTGCGGAATGTTTTACGAAACATCTTCGGGTTGTGAGGTTAAGCGACTAAGCGTACACGGTGGATGCCCTGGCAGTCAGAGGCGATGAAGGACGTGCTAATCTGCGATAAGCGTCGGTAAGGTGATATGAACCGTTATAACCGACGATTTCCGAATGGGGAAACCCAGTGTGTTTCGACACACTATCATTATGTGAATACATAGCGTAATGAAGCGAACCGGGGGAACTGAAACATCTAAGTACCCCGAGGAAAAGAAATCAACCGAGATTCCCCTAGTAGCGGCGAGCGAACGGGGAGCAGCCCAGAGTCTGAATCAGCATGTGTGTTAGTGGAACGGTCTGGAAAGTCCGGCGATACAGGGTGATAGCCCCGTACACAAAAATGCATGTGTTGTGAACTCGAAGAGTAGGGCGGGACACGTGGTATCCTGTCTGAATATGGGGGGACCATCCTCCAAGGCTAAATACTCCTGACTGACCGATAGTGAACCAGTACCGTGAGGGAAAGGCGAAAAGAACCCCGGCGAGGGGAGTGAAACAGAACCTGAAACCGTGTACGTACAAGCAGTGGGAGCCTTGATTTATCAGGGTGACTGCGTACCTTTTGTATAATGGGTCAGCGACTTATATTCTGTAGCAAGGTTAACCGAATAGGGGAGCCGAAGGGAAACCGAGTCTTAACTGGGCGTTAAGTTGCAGGGTATAGACCCGAAACCCGGTGATCTAGCCATGGGCAGGTTGAAGGTTGGGTAACACTAACTGGAGGACCGAACCGACTAATGTTGAAAAATTAGCGGATGACTTGTGGCTGGGGGTGAAAGGCCAATCAAACCGGGAGATAGCTGGTTCTCCCCGAAAGCTATTTAGGTAGCGCCTCGTGAACTCATCTTCGGGGGTAGAGCACTGTTTCGGCTAGGGGGTCATCCCGACTTACCAACCCGATGCAAACTACGAATACCGAAGAATGTTATCACGGGAGACACACGGCGGGTGCTAACGTCCGTCGTGAAGAGGGAAACAACCCAGACCGCCAGCTAAGGTCCCAAAGTCACAGTTAAGTGGGAAACGATGTGGGAAGGCTCAGACAGCCAGGATGTTGGCTTAGAAGCAGCCATCATTTAAAGAAAGCGTAATAGCTCACTGGTCGAGTCGGCCTGCGCGGAAGATGTAACGGGGCTAAACTGTGCACCGAAGCTGCGGCAGCGACACTATGTGTTGTTGGGTAGGGGAGCGTTCTGTAAGCCGTTGAAGGTGTCCTGTGAGGGGTGCTGGAGGTATCAGAAGTGCGAATGCTGACATAAGTAACGATAATGCGGGTGAAAAACCCGCACGCCGGAAGACCAAGGGTTCCTGTCCAACGTTAATCGGGGCAGGGTGAGTCGACCCCTAAGGCGAGGCCGAAAGGCGTAGTCGATGGGAAACAGGTTAATATTCCTGTACTTGGTGTTACTGCGAAGGGGGGACGGAGAGGGCTATGTTAGCCGGGCGACGGTTGTCCCGGTTTAAGCATGTAGGCGGAGAGTTTAGGTAAATCCGGACTCTTATTAACGCTGAGGTGTGATGACGAGGCACTACGGTGCTGAAGTAACAAATGCCGCACTTCCAGGAAAAGCCTCTAAGCATCAGGTAACATCAAATCGTACCCCAAACCGACACAGGTGGTCAGGTAGAGAATACCAAGGCGCTTGAGAGAACTCGGGTGAAGGAACTAGGCAAAATGGTGCCGTAACTTCGGGAGAAGGCACGCTGATATGTAGGTGAAGTGGTTTACCCATGGAGCTGAAATCAGTCGAAGATACCAGCTGGCTGCAACTGTTTATTAAAAACACAGCACTGTGCAAACACGAAAGTGGACGTATACGGTGTGACGCCTGCCCGGTGCCGGAAGGTTAATTGATGGGGTTAGCTGTAAGGCGAAGCTCTTGATCGAAGCCCCGGTAAACGGCGGCCGTAACTATAACGGTCCTAAGGTAGCGAAATTCCTTGTCGGGTAAGTTCCGACCTGCACGAATGGCGTAATGATGGCCAGGCTGTCTCCACCCGAGACTCAGTGAAATTGAACTCGCTGTGAAGATGCAGTGTACCCGCGGCAAGACGGAAAGACCCCGTGAACCTTTACTATAGCTTGACACTGAACACTGGTCCTTGATGTGTAGGATAGGTGGGAGGCTTTGAAGTGTGGACGCCAGTCTGCATGGAGCCAACCTTGAAATACCACCCTTTAATGGCTGGTGTTCTAACGTAGACCCGTTACCCGGGTTGCGGACAGTGTCTGGTGGGTAGTTTGACTGGGGCGGTCTCCTCCTAAAGAGTAACGGAGGAGCACGAAGGTTAGCTAATCCTGGTCGGACATCAGGAGGTTAGTGCAATGGCATAAGCTAGCTTGACTGCGAGAGTGACGGCTCGAGCAGGTGCGAAAGCAGGTCATAGTGATCCGGTGGTTCTGAATGGAAGGGCCATCGCTCAACGGATAAAAGGTACTCCGGGGATAACAGGCTGATACCGCCCAAGAGTTCATATCGACGGCGGTGTTTGGCACCTCGATGTCGGCTCATCACATCCTGGGGCTGAAGTAGGTCCCAAGGGTATGGCTGTTCGCCATTTAAAGTGGTACGCGAGCTGGGTTTAGAACGTCGTGAGACAGTTCGGTCCCTATCTGCCGTGGGCGCTGGAGAATTGAGGGGGGCTGCTCCTAGTACGAGAGGACCGGAGTGGACGCATCACTGGTGTTCGGGTTGTCATGCCAATGGCATTGCCCGGTAGCTAAATGCGGAAAAGATAAGTGCTGAAAGCATCTAAGCACGAAACTTGCCCCGAGATGAGTTCTCCCTGACTCCTTGAGAGTCCTGAAGGAACGTTGAAGACTACGACGTTGATAGGCTGGGTGTGTAAGCGTAGCGATACGTTGAGCTAACCAGTACTAATGAACCGTGAGGCTTAACCTTACAACGCCAAAGGTGTTTTGTTGGTGATGAGACACGATATTCAGCTTGAGACAGATTAAATCGACATGCAGAGATGCGTGTTGATAAACAGAATTTGCCTGGCGGCACTAGCGCGGTGGTCCCACCTGACCCCATGCCGAACTCAGAAGTGAAACGCCGTAGCGCCGATGGTAGTGTGGGGTCTCCCCATGCGAGAGTAGGGAACTGCCAGGCATCAAATTGCAGTAAACCGGGATGAATAATCCGGGTAGTGACAAAGAAATTCGGTGGAGCGGTAGTTCAGTCGGTTAGAATACCTGCCTGTCACGCAGGGGGTCGCGGGTTCGAGTCCCGTCCGTTCCGCCACTTATTAAAAATTAAGCCTGCTAACTTAGCAGGCTTAATGATAACAAAAATTAAGAAGTCTTTAGGGGCGTAGCTCAGTTGGTAGAGCACCGGTCTCCAAAACCGGGTGTCGCGAGTTCGAGTCTCTCCGCCCCTGCCATATATAATCCTTTGCTTCGGCAAAGGATTTTTTTTGTCTAAAATTTACCTTTCTAAAAGGCCCAAAGCTGTTCCTTCGGGCCAAAGATCTCTTCTAACTCTCAGAAAACGTTGGTTTTCAATATGTCATGAATTTGCGCCTGTTTGTCGCTATTTTGCAGCCAAATTGCGTATAAAGGTCGTGAAATCGCTGAACCGTCCGCAACGGGGTACAGCTCTCCTTGATCCTGCGCCCACGTAATTGGCAACCAGGTACACCCTTTTAATGGCAACAGTTGGCGACGGGCTAAAGTCGCTGAACTGGTAGTCAAAAGCGGAATATCATCACTGGCGATAAGCCCAACCTCATGCTGCTGAAAGTCAGCCCCCCACTCCAGGCGCAGATAGTTCAGCTCAGATCTGACTGTCGCCGGAGTCGCGCAGTACAGTTCAAGAGGGAAATGCCCCAACAACTGGCTGCTAAACTCATCCATTTTAGGGGTTTCGGTGGTAATCAGCAGATCGAGCTGACGCTCGTGGAGCTGTTTTACCAATGACTGTCGCTGAGCGATCCGCGCTTCAAACTGCAACGTATCGTCCGCCTGGTATAGTCTGGCAAGCCATTCGTTGAGCATACACTCCCATAGTGAGGCGCTCGCACCAATCGAAAACTCGTTGTGCCTTGAGGTATTCGCCACCTCCTTGCGTGCAGCTTGCCATGTACTCATCAGCGTCTCAGCATAGGGGAGAAGCTTCTCACCTGCTGCTGTCAGCCGGATATTATTGCGATGGCGGGTGAACAGGTTTACCCCAAGCTGATTTTCTAACTGACGTATGCGAAAGCTTACCGCCGATTGTGTCAGATAGAGCGCTTCCGCAGCCCGCCCGAAGTGACGAGTTCTGCTCACTTCGAGGAAAGTTTTCAGCAATTCGGTATCCACAGCTTTCTCCGCAAAATTTTTTGTCGTAATGATTTAAATCTTTTGTTTTACACTCTGTCAAGCGTATCTAATACTCCGCGCCATAAATAGCTCGGCCAAAGAATTAGGAGCGTGTAGGATGGCGGAAAGCTTTACGACAACTAATCGTTTTTTCGATAATAAAAATTATCCGCGTGGGTTCTCTCGTCATGGTGATTTCACCATCAAAGAGGCGCAGTTGCTGGAGCGTTATGGCTTTGCCTTTAACGAACTTGATCTCGGTAAGCGCGAGCCTGTTACCGAAGAGGAGCAGCAGTTCCTCACTGTATGCCGAGGTGAGCGTGAGCCGGTGACCGAAGCTGAACGCGTATGGCACAAGTATGTGACGCGCATTAAGCGTCCGAAGCGCTTCCACACTCTGTCTGGCGGTAAACCGCAGGTAGAAGGCGCTGAAGACTATACCGACAGCGACGACTAATAAAAAAAGGGGCTCAGGCCCCTTTTTTTATTGTAGTAACGTTTGCAGATGCAGCAGCATCCTATCGATACCACGATAGCTGAGCGCCTCCTGCAAATGACGTCGTTCAATACACCTAACCCCCTCCATATCCGCCAGCGTACGTGAAACCTTTAGCAGACGCTGCCAGGCGCGTATAGATAGCCCAAGGCGCGTTAACGTCTGCTCAAGCCACAACACATCATCATCATTCAACGCGCAGTATTGTTTAATTTCACTGCTGCTTAAGTGGGCATTCAGTTTATCTTGCCTGTCGTACTGATAGCGCTGGGCTGCGATGACCCTCTTTTGCACCGTACGGCTACTTTCGCCTTGATGAGTAGGCTGGCTGAGCAAGCCCGGCGGCGGCAGAGGAATCTCCAGTGAGAGATCGAAGCGATCGAGGAAAGGGCCTGAGAGGCGATTAAGGTAGCGCAGAGTTTGCTCCGGGGTGCAGCGATTGTGCTGGCCTTCATAGTGCCCCGTCGGACTAGGATTCATGGCAGCGATAAGTTGAAAGCGAGCAGGATAGGTAATTTTTGCCCGGGTGCGTGAGATGTGAATCTTCCCTGACTCAATGGGCTCCCGTAGCGCATCCAGTACTCGTCGTTCAAACTCAGGCAGTTCATCTAAAAACAAAATACCATTATGGGCCAGAGAGATCTCACCGGGTGCGGGTATTGACCCACCGCCCACCATGGCTGCCAACGAGGCGCTATGGTGGGGGGCGCGAAAAGGACGGCAGCGCCACTGGGTTCGGACATTACCGGTATTTTCGAGGCTGATAATCGCGGCACTTTCCAGTGCTTCTCGATCGTTTAGCGGTGGTAATAGCCCGGGTAATCGGCTGGCAAGCATGGTTTTTCCCGTGCCAGGAGGGCCAATCAATAGCAAATTATGCCCTCCTGTGGCGGTGATTTCTAACGCCCGCTTACCCTGCTGTTGCCCGATAACATCATTCAGATCTTCGCTGTTTTCGGCAATCGGGATGTTTTCAGGTGGGGGTAGGCGAAGGTCTTGTTTCCCTTCAAGGAACGCACATACTTCAAGTAGATGACTGGCAATCAAGCAGTCACTGCCGCCTAATAGCCCAACCAGCGGTGCATTCTCATCGGCGAGTATAATTTGCCGCCCCGCATGGATTGCCTCCATCGCGGCAGAGATAGCCCCAGGAATGCCTCGCAGCGCGCCCGTAAGCGCCAATTCACCAACGAACTCATATTGCCCCAGTTTCTGACTGTTAAGCTGCTCAGAAGCTGCCAGGAGCGCAATAGCGATAGGTAAATCATATCGACCGCCCTCCTTTGGCAGATCAGCCGGAGCCAGGTTGATGGTGATTTTTTTTGCCGGAAAGGCATATCCACTGTTGATGATGGCACTGCGTACGCGGTCACGCGACTCTTTGACAGTCGTTTCTGGCAGCCCGACCATCACCAGTCCGGGCAGGCCCTGGCTGATATGAACTTCGATAGTAATAAGCGGGGCATTGACCCCCAGCGCGGCGCGCGTATAGACAACGGATAGCGACATAACTCCTCCCTGAATGAAGGTATTATGCATCGCGTATTTTGCTTATTAACTCGCGTTTTTACGTATTTACGCAGCGCATTCACGTTTTTTAGCGTTTTTTCTTCACGTTTCATGAGGTAAGGAATCGCGATCGCACTTTTCTAATACATCTCGGTCGATCCCCTTTTCATCCCCGCGCTGAAGATAAAAAGGTGAAATATTTTCATTTCATAATTTTTCCATATAAAACAATTTCTTTTGCTAATTTTGTTAGCAAGGTAAGTAATAAGGATATAAAAAAACTTGTGCATTTTGTGATGTCTGTGGTAACTCTGTAGGCATTCCTTCGAACAAGATACAAGAAAATACAAAAATGAAAGCCCTTCTACGAGTGATTAGCCTAGTCGTGATTAGCGTGGTGGTGATTATTATCCCACCGTGCGGGGCTGCACTTGGACGAGGAAAGGCTTAGGAATCAAGCCTTAACGAACTAAGACCCCCGCACCGAAAGGTCCGGGGGTTTTTTTATGACTTAAAAACATTAACGAGGAGCAGAGAGTGAGCAATAGCATAATATTCTGTTTCTTACGATCTACGGCGGGGAACTAACTATGAATGGCGCACAGTGGGTAGTACATGCGTTGCGAGCGCAGGGAGTTGAAACGGTATTTGGTTATCCGGGTGGAGCCATCATGCCAGTTTACGACGCCCTGTATGACGGCGGCGTAGAACACCTGCTGTGTCGACACGAGCAGGGCGCGGCGGTGGCGGCTATCGGCTACGCCCGTGCCACCGGTAAAACCGGCGTGTGTATCGCCACTTCAGGCCCGGGTGCCACTAACCTGATAACCGGCCTGGCAGATGCGCTGCTCGACTCTGTTCCCGTTGTTGCTATCACCGGCCAGGTTGCCGCACCGCTTATCGGTACGGACGCCTTTCAGGAAGTGGACGTTCTCGGTTTGTCGTTGGCCTGCACCAAACACAGTTTCCTGGTGCAATCCCTGGAAGAACTGCCACGCATCATGGCAGAAGCGTTCCAGGTGGCAAACTCAGGCCGTCCAGGCCCGGTACTGGTTGATATCCCAAAAGACATCCAGATTGCACAAGGTGATTTAGAGCCGTACTTCTCCACCGTTGAAAGTGCTGATGTTTTCCCACATGCCGAAGTCGTCCAGGCGCAGCAGATGCTGACGCAGGCACAGAAACCGATGCTGTATGTTGGTGGCGGTGTCGGGATGGCGCAGGCTGTTCCAGCGCTGCGTGAATTTATGGCAGTCACAAAAATTCCTGCCACCTGCACGCTGAAAGGCTTGGGTGCGGTGCCGGTGGAGTATCCGTACTATCTCGGCATGTTGGGGATGCACGGCACCAAAGCAGCTAACCTGGCGGTACAAGAGTGCGATCTGCTGATCGCCGTCGGCGCCCGCTTTGACGACCGCGTGACCGGCAAGCTTAATACTTTTGCGCCGCATGCAAAAGTTATCCATATGGACATCGACCCGGCAGAAATGAATAAATTGCGTCAGGTTCATGTCGCGTTGCAGGGTGACCTCAATGCATTGCTGCCCGCTTTGCAGCAGACACTGGCGATTGACGGCTGGTGTGAGCACGTTGCTGCGATGCGTGCTGAACATGCGTGGCGTTACGATCATCCGGGCGAGCCTATCTATGCGCCGCTGCTGTTAAAACAGCTCTCCGACAGGAAGCCGGCCGATAGCGTCGTGACCACCGACGTAGGCCAGCATCAAATGTGGTCAGCCCAGCATATGACTTATACCCGCCCGGAAAACTTCATCACCTCCAGCGGTTTGGGCACCATGGGATTTGGTCTGCCGGCGGCCGTAGGGGCTCAGGTGGCGCGTCCGGATGATACGGTTATCTGTATCTCCGGTGACGGCTCTTTCATGATGAATGTACAAGAGCTGGGCACCGTGAAACGCAAGCAGTTACCGCTGAAGATCGTCTTAATCGATAACCAGCGTTTAGGGATGGTTCGACAATGGCAGCAACTGTTCTTCCAGGAACGTTACAGCGAAACCACCCTGACCGATAACCCCGATTTCCTCATGCTGGCCAACGCCTTCGGCATCCCTGGCCAACACATCACCCGTAAAGACCAGGTTGAAGCGGCACTCGACACCATGCTGGCAAGCGAAGGTCCATACCTGCTTCATGTCTCAATCGACGAACTTGAGAATGTCTGGCCGCTGGTGCCGCCAGGTGCGAGCAACTCACAAATGCTGGAGAAATTATCATGATGCAACATCAGGTCAACGTGCAGGCCCGCTTCAACCCGGAAACCTTAGAACGCGTCTTACGTGTGGTTCGCCATCGCGGCTTTCAGATTTGCTCGATGAATATGGAAACCGCCAGCGATGCGCAGAATATCAATATCGAACTGACCGTTGCCAGCCAACGCCCGGTCGACTTATTGTTTAGCCAATTAAATAAACTGGTGGACGTGGCTTACGTTGCCGTTCAACAGTGTACAAGCACATCACAACAACAAATTCGCGCCTGAGCGCAAGAGGAAGAGAAATGACGACGAAAAAAGCGGATTACATCTGGTTCAACGGTGAGATGATTCGTTGGGAAGACGCGAAGGTTCACGTTATGTCCCACGCGCTGCATTACGGCACCTCCGTATTTGAAGGTATCCGCTGCTACGATTCTCACAAAGGCCCGGTTGTTTTCCGTCACCGCGAGCATATGCAGCGCCTGCGTGACTCCGCCAAAATCTATCGTTTCCCGGTCTCTCAGAGTGTTGATGAACTGATGGAAGCCTGCCGTGAAGTGCTGCGTAAAAACAACCTGACCAGCGCCTATATCCGTCCGCTGGTCTTTGTCGGCGATGTGGGTATGGGCGTTAACCCGCCAGAGGGCTATACCACTGACGTGATCATCGCGGCGTTCCCGTGGGGTGCCTACCTGGGCGCTGAAGCGCTGGATCAGGGGATCGATGCGATGGTTTCTTCCTGGAATCGCGCTGCGCCAAACACTATCCCAACTGCGGCTAAAGCGGGCGGTAACTATCTTTCTTCACTGTTGGTCGGTAGCGAAGCACGTCGCCACGGCTATCAGGAAGGTATTGCGCTGGACGTTAACGGCTACCTGTCTGAAGGCGCGGGCGAAAACCTGTTCGAAGTGAAAGATGGCGTGATATTCACCCCGCCGTTTACCTCTTCTGCGCTGCCGGGTATCACCCGTGACGCCATCATCAAGCTGGCGAAAGAGCTGGGTATTGAAGTGCGTGAACAGGTGCTGTCGCGTGAATCCCTGTACCTGGCTGATGAAGTGTTTATGTCCGGTACCGCCGCCGAAATTACCCCGGTGCGCAGCGTCGATGGTATTCAGGTCGGTGAAGGCCGCTGTGGCCCGGTCACCAAACGTGTTCAGCAAGCATTCTTTGGCCTCTTCACCGGTGAAACCGAGGATAAATGGGGTTGGTTGGATCAGGTTAATCCATAAGTATAAAAAGATGGGGTGTCACGCAGCACCCCATTTAACGAGATAAAGACTGGGAGTACTAAAGCATGCCTAAATACCGTTCCGCCACCACCACTCACGGCCGCAATATGGCGGGCGCTCGCGCACTGTGGCGCGCCACCGGGATGACCGATGATGACTTCGGCAAACCGATTATCGCTGTTGTAAACTCGTTTACCCAGTTCGTGCCCGGCCACGTGCATCTGCGCGACCTCGGTAAACTGGTTGCCGAGCAAATTGAAGCCTCCGGCGGCGTAGCTAAAGAGTTCAACACCATTGCCGTGGATGATGGTATCGCCATGGGCCACGGCGGCATGCTTTATTCTCTGCCGTCGCGCGAACTGATTGCCGACTCCGTTGAGTATATGGTGAACGCCCACTGCGCCGATGCGATGGTCTGTATCTCCAACTGCGACAAAATCACCCCGGGGATGTTAATGGCTTCCCTGCGCCTGAACATCCCGGTGATCTTTGTGTCTGGCGGCCCGATGGAAGCCGGGAAAACCAAACTGTCTGACAAAATCATCAAGCTCGACCTGGTCGATGCGATGATTCAGGGCGCTGACCCGAAAGTCTCTGATTCGCAAAGCGATCAGGTTGAACGTTCGGCTTGCCCAACCTGCGGTTCCTGCTCCGGTATGTTCACCGCCAACTCAATGAACTGTCTGACTGAAGCGCTGGGGCTGTCACAGCCGGGCAATGGTTCATTGCTGGCGACCCACGCTGATCGTAAAGCGCTGTTCCTCAGCGCAGGCCAGCGTATTGTCGAGCTGACCAAACGCTACTACGAGCAGGATGACGCCTCGGCACTGCCGCGTAATATCGCCTGCAAAGAGGCCTTTGAAAACGCCATGACGCTGGATATCGCCATGGGCGGTTCCACTAACACCGTACTGCACCTGCTGGCTGCCGCGCAGGAAGCGGAAATCGACTTCACTATGACGGATATCGACAAGTTATCCCGTAACGTGCCGCAGCTGTGTAAAGTCGCGCCGAGTACGCCGAAATATCATATGGAAGACGTCCACCGTGCAGGTGGCGTTCTGGGTATCTTAGGTGAGTTGGATCGTGCAGGCTTGCTGAACCGTAACGTGAAAAACGTGCTGGGACTGACGCTGCCTCAGACCCTGGATCAGTACGATGTCATGCTGACGCAAGATGAAGCCGTGAAAAAAATGTTCCGTGCAGGCCCGGCGGGTATCCGTACCACTCAGGCGTTCTCTCAGGATTGCCGCTGGGATACGCTGGATGACGATCGTGCCGAAGGCTGTATCCGTTCGCTGGAACACGCCTACAGTCAGGATGGTGGGTTGGCCGTACTGTACGGTAACTTTGCAGAAAATGGCTGTATCGTGAAAACCGCCGGTGTAGATGACAGTATCCTCAAATTTACCGGTCCGGCTAAAGTCTACGAAAGCCAGGACGATGCGGTAGACGCGATCCTTGGTGGCAAAGTGGTGGCGGGTGACGTGGTGGTGATTCGCTACGAAGGGCCGAAAGGCGGGCCGGGCATGCAAGAAATGCTTTACCCAACCACCTTCCTGAAATCAATGGGCCTTGGCAAAGCGTGCGCCTTGATCACCGACGGTCGTTTCTCCGGCGGGACATCAGGCCTGTCTATCGGTCACGTTTCTCCAGAAGCGGCGAGCGGCGGCAACATTGCGATTATTGAAGATGGCGACATGATCGCTATCGATATCCCGAATCGCGGTATCCAATTGCAGCTCAGCGATGCGGAAATTGCCGCACGTCGTGAAGCGCAGGAGGCCCGTGGTGATAAAGCATGGACGCCGAAAAATCGTGAGCGTCAGGTCTCCTTTGCCCTTCGCGCCTATGCCACTCTGGCAACCAGCGCCGACAAAGGTGCGGTACGCGATAAATCAAAACTGGGTGGCTAATCATGGCAGATTCACAACCCCTATCCGGCGCCCCTGAGGGGGCGGAATATCTCAGAGCGGTGCTACGCGCACCGGTCTATGAAGCGGTGCAGGTTACGCCGCTGCAAAAAATGGACAAGCTGTCGTCACGTCTTGACAACGTGATACTGGTGAAGCGCGAAGACCGTCAGCCGGTGCATAGCTTCAAATTGCGTGGTGCTTACGCAATGATGGCGGGCCTGACAGCGGAGCAGAAATCCCACGGGGTGATTACCGCGTCCGCAGGTAACCATGCGCAGGGCGTAGCCTTCTCAGCTTCGCGGTTAGGTGTGAAGGCGCTTATCGTCATGCCAACAGCTACCGCAGATATCAAAGTCGACGCGGTTCGCGGTTTCGGCGGCGAAGTGTTGTTGCACGGGGCTAATTTTGACGAAGCCAAAGCCAAAGCGATTGAACTGTCGCAGCAGCAGGGCTTTACCTGGGTGCCACCGTTCGATCATCCGATGGTGATTGCCGGGCAGGGTACGCTGGCGTTAGAACTGCTCCAGCAGGATGCGCATCTCGACCGGGTTTTTGTGCCGGTCGGCGGCGGCGGTCTGGCGGCGGGCGTGGCGGTGCTGATTAAACAACTGATGCCGCAAATCAAAGTGATTGCGGTCGAAGCCGAAGATTCAGCCTGTCTGAAAGCGGCGCTGGATGCCGGTCATCCGGTCGATTTACCGCGCGTTGGGTTGTTTGCCGAAGGCGTGGCGGTGAAACGCATCGGTGATGAAACCTTCCGTCTGTGTCAGGAATATCTCGACGACATCATCACCGTGGATAGCGATGCTATCTGTGCGGCAATGAAAGACTTGTTTGAAGACGTGCGTGCGGTAGCAGAGCCATCAGGCGCGCTGGCGCTGGCGGGGATGAAAAAATACATCGCTCAGCACAATATTCGCGGTGAACGACTGGCACACGTGCTCTCCGGCGCGAATGTTAACTTCCACGGCCTGCGTTACGTTTCCGAACGTTGCGAGCTGGGGGAACAGCGTGAAGCGCTGCTGGCGGTGACCATTCCGGAAGAGAAGGGGAGCTTCCTGAAGTTCTGCCAACTGCTGGGTGGGCGCTCGGTAACCGAGTTTAACTACCGTTATGCCAATGCAAAAGACGCCTGTATTTTTGTTGGCGTACGCCTGAGTCGTGGGCTGGAGGAACGCAAAGAAATCCTCCAGTTGCTCAACGAGGGTGGCTACAGCGTGGTGGATCTCTCCGACGACGAAATGGCTAAGCTGCATGTGCGCTATATGGTTGGTGGACGTCCGTCACAGCCGTTGCAGGAGCGTCTGTACAGCTTCGAGTTCCCGGAATCGCCGGGCGCGCTTTTGAAGTTCCTGCATACTTTAGGCACGCACTGGAATATTTCACTGTTCCACTATCGCAGCCATGGTACCGACTTTGGGCGCGTGCTGGCGGCGTTTGAACTAGGCGAGAATGAGCCGGACTTCGAAACCCGTCTTAACGAATTGGGCTACGACTGTCACGACGAAACTCACAATCCAGCGTTCCGTTTCTTCCTTGCGGGTTAACGTCTGATATCGCGCAGGTCAGGGCCATTAAAAAAGGGGTTCATGTTTTCCATGAACCCCTTTTTTTTGCGACTAATCAGTCAACTACAGCGTGATCACATCGAATTCAACTTCGGTGTTCACATCCGCATCGTAATCCACGCCGTCGAGGCCAAAACCGAACAGGCTCAGGAATTCCTGCTTGTATCCTGCATAGTCGGTTTCTTGCGCCAGGTTTTCGGTGGTGATCAGCGGCCACAGGTCGCGACAGGCCTGCTGAATGTCTTCACGCAGTTCCCAGTCATCCATACGGATACGCTGGTTATCATCAAGTGCAGCCTTGTCGCCGTACAAGCTGGTGGTCATCAGACGGTTGATCTGTTCGATGCACCCTTCGTGAATGCCCTGTGCTTTCATCAGCTTGAAGACCATAGAGATATACAAAGGCATCACTGGAATAGCAGAAGACGCCTGGGTAATGACCGACTTCAGTACCGCTACGTTGGCGGAACCGTGAAGCGGAGCCAGCTGGTTACGCAGTTCACCTGCTGCACGATCGAGGTCTTCTTTCGCTTTGCCCAGCGCGCCGTGCCAGTAGATTGGCCAGGTCAGGTCGGTACCGATGTAAGAGTAGGCAACGGTTTTCACGCCTTCAGCCAGCACGCCAGCTTCGCTCAGCGCGCCCATCCACAGTTCCCAGTCTTCGCCGCCCATCACGGTCACGGTGTTCTGAACTTCTTCTTCGGTTGCCGGTTCAATGCTGGCAGTGATGATCTGATCTTTGTTGGTATCAATCGCTTTAGAGGTGTAAACCTCGCCGATTGGTTTCAGCGCAGAACGAACCACTTCGCCAGTTTTCGGCATTTTACGCACTGGAGAAGCCAGTGAGTAAACGACTAAATCGATCTGACCCAGATCTTCTTTAATCAGTTTGATAACTTCATCGCGGCACTCATCGGAGAATGCGTCGCCGTTGATGCTTTTCGAGTACAAGCCTTCACGTTTAGCCGCTTGATCAAAAGCCGCTGAGTTATACCAGCCTGCGGAACCCGGTTTAGTTTCCGTACCTGGTTTTTCGAAAAATACGCCAATAGTGGCGGCACCGCTGCCAAACGCTGCGGAAATTCTTGAAGCTAGGCCGTAACCGGTGGAAGCACCGATAACCAGTACGCGGGAAGGGCCGTTGGCAATTTTCCCGTTTTGCTTAACATACTCGATCTGTTTTTCCACATTGACTTTGCAGCCAGTCGGATGGGTCGTTGTACAGATGAATCCACGAATTTTTGGTTTGATTATCATAATGATGGCTAATTAAGTTTGTATTTCGCTGTCAAGTGCGCAATGACACCGTCTGTTCTGGCTTGCTTAACGTCATGATGAGCAAGCCCCCCACTACATTTCTGTATTATGGCACGCGGCATTATACAGGAAAGGTGCTTCAATACTGAATCTACCACTGATTTTAGCCTTCAGGCCCTTTCTGCGCACGATGATGCGCGCGTGAGTCGCTACTTTCCTTCGTCGATTTTGCGCTCCAGCACAATTTTCCAGAACGCATCAATGAGCGGCTCATGCAGCCGCTTCTTTGGTGCGCAGACACCCAGCTCAAACGGGGTCTTCTCATCGCTGCGCTCTAAAATCATCACGCGGTTGCGCACCGGTTCAGGGCTATTTTCCAGCACAACTTCCGGCAGCAGCGCTACGCCGCAGCCCAGCGCCACCATCGAAACCATCGCTTCATGACCGCCGACCGTGGCGTAAATTGATGGATTGCTGATTTTATGACGGCGGAACCACAGCTCAATCCGGCGTCGTACCGGCCCCTGATCGGCCATAATAAACGGCACCGTGGACCAATCGGGTTCATCAACGGAAACCTGATTGCGTACCGGGCAAGGTAATGCCGGAGCGATCAGCACCACCGCCAGATTTTCCAGCATTGAGAATGCCACGGCACCCGGCAGCGTCTCCGGCTTCCCGGCTATCGCCAGGTCAGCTTCTCCCGTCACCACCTTTTCCATCGCGTCGGCGGCATCGCCGGTCGTGAGCTTAATTTCTACTGAGGGATGCTCGGCGCGAAAGCGGTCAAGGATCGGCGGGAGATGACTATACGCAGCGGTCACCGAACAAAAGATATGCAGCTCGCCCGACAGCGATGGCCCTTGCTGATCGAGGGTGTGGCGCAATTGCTGATACTGCAACAGCGTCTGCTGGGCAAAGACCCGAAGCTCTTCTCCGGCTTCGGTCAAGGTAACTGTGCGGTTATCGCGAATAAACAGCGCCTGACTAAGATCCTCTTCCAGCCGTTGAATCTGGCGGGAAAGCGTGGAGGGACTGACGTGCATCGCCCGCGCGCTGCGGCCAAAGTGGCGGCTTTCCGCCAGGTGCAGGAAGGTTTTTAGATCGCGTAAATCCACGGTTCACACTCCACGATTTTACATTGCATAAATTGCAACGTGACGTTGTGAATATATCAATTTCCGCAATAAATTTCCTGTTGTAATGTGGGTTCATTCTCGCTGAAACGCGAACCGAACAATAAGACACACAACATCACGGAGTACACCATCATGGCTAACTACTTTAATACACTGAACCTGCGCCAGCAGCTGGCACAGCTGGGTAAATGTCGCTTTATGGGCCGCGACGAATTCGCCGATGGCGCGAGCTACCTTCAGGGTAAAAAAGTGGTCATCGTCGGCTGCGGCGCTCAGGGTCTGAACCAGGGCCTGAACATGCGTGACTCCGGTCTGGATATCTCCTACGCACTGCGTAAAGAGGCGATTGCTGAGAAGCGCGCTTCATGGCGTAAAGCGACCGAAAACGGCTTTAAAGTCGGTACCTACGAAGAGCTGGTTCCGCAGGCCGACCTGGTGGTTAACCTGACGCCAGACAAACAGCACTCCGACGTTGTACGTTCCGTACAGCCGCTGATGAAAGATGGCGCGGCGCTGGGCTATTCCCACGGTTTCAACATTGTGGAAGTGGGCGAGCAGATCCGTAAAGACATCACCGTGGTGATGGTCGCGCCGAAGTGCCCGGGTACCGAAGTGCGTGAAGAGTACAAACGTGGTTTCGGTGTACCGACGCTTATCGCGGTTCACCCGGAAAACGATCCGAAAGGCGAAGGCATGGCAATTGCTAAAGCCTGGGCAGCCGCAACCGGTGGTCACCGTGCGGGCGTGCTGGAATCCTCTTTCGTCGCGGAAGTAAAATCTGACCTGATGGGCGAGCAGACTATCCTGTGCGGCATGCTGCAGGCCGGTTCTCTGCTGTGCTTCGACAAGCTGGTGGAAGAAGGTACTGACCCGGCATACGCGGAAAAACTGATTCAGTTCGGCTGGGAAACCATCACCGAAGCGCTGAAGCAGGGCGGCATCACTCTGATGATGGATCGTCTGTCTAACCCGGCGAAACTGCGTGCTTACGCGCTGTCTGAACAGCTGAAAGAAATCATGGCGCCGCTGTTCCAGAAACACATGGACGACATCATCTCCGGCGAATTCTCCTCCGGTATGATGGCGGACTGGGCTAACGACGATAAGAAACTGCTGACCTGGCGTGAAGAGACCGGTAAAACCGCGTTCGAAACCACCGCTCAGTTCGACGGTAAAATCGGCGAGCAGGAGTACTTTGATAAAGGCGTTCTGATGATCGCGATGGTGAAAGCGGGCGTTGAGCTGGCGTTTGAAACCATGGTGGATTCCGGCATCATCGAAGAATCCGCTTACTACGAATCACTGCACGAGCTGCCGCTGATTGCCAACACCATCGCCCGTAAGCGTCTGTATGAAATGAATGTGGTTATTTCCGATACCGCAGAATACGGTAACTACCTGTTCTCTTACGCTTGCGTACCGCTGCTGAAAGGGTTCATGGCGGAAATCCAGCCGGGCGATTTGGGCAAAGCCATTGCTGAAGGTGCGGTTGATAACGCGCAGCTGCGTGACGTTAACGACGCCATCCGTAGCCACGCGATTGAAGAAGTTGGCCAGAAACTGCGTGGCTACATGACTGACATGAAGCGTATCGCCGTCGCGGGCTAATCAAACCTCGTTATCATCCGGCCCGGTCAGCGCCTCGCTACCGGGCCGTTTTTTTACGCCCGAAGGACACGTGGATTATGCAAACGTTGAAGGTATGCCGAAATACCGTGTAGGCCTGATAAGCACAGCGCCATCAGGCATAACCGCACATTGCCTGATGGCGCTGCGCTTATCAGGCCTACTCTACTGGTAGCCCGGACGAGGCAACGCCGACTCCGGGAAAGCACCATGCAAATATCGATGCTGTTTTTCTATCCGCGTAAATTATTTACGGTACAGCACCTTAATGATGTGGTAACCAAACTGCGTGTGCAGTGGGCCAGTAGGCTCCAGTACCGGGCAGGAGAACACCACTTTATCGAACGCTGGAACCATCTGACCCTGACGGAATTCGCCTAAGTCACCGCCTCTTTTGCCTGACGGGCAAATAGAGTGCTTCTTCGCCAATTTCTCGAAATCGCCGCCGTTTTTAATTTGCTCCAGAAGATCCAGTGCCAGTTGTTCTTCTTTTACGAGGATATGCAGTGCTGCTGCGGTTTTAGCCATGATTGTGCCTTTAAAGAGGGAAAGATTTAGGCTGGCGATTTTAGCACGGCTTATCGGCGATACAGTACCTTGATAATGTGGTAGCCGTATTTGGTTTTCACCGGCCCAAAGGGTTTTAGCAGCGGACAGCTAAAAACAGCGGCATCAAACGGGCCGACCATCATCCCCTGTTTAAATTCACCAAGATCGCCACCGTTACGCCCAGAAGGACAGCGTGAATAACGTTTAGCCAGATGATCGAAGCTGATCCCGCGTTCTAGCTTGCTTAGGATCTCAAGGGCCAGTTTCTCTTCTTTTACCAGGATATGCAGGGCTGACGCGCTCTTTGCCATGGGCTTATTCTCATCATTAGATTGCAGCCAACACTTTACCATTTGCCGGGTAAATCTCAGCCGGACTTTCTGCTACAATCCACACCCCCGTGTTTACAGATTGAGCAATACGTCATGCGTTTGAACCCCGGACAACAACAAGCCGTCGAATTCGTCACCGGACCCTGCCTGGTGCTGGCGGGCGCTGGATCCGGCAAAACCCGCGTTATCACTAATAAAATTGCGCACCTGATCCACGCTTGTGGCTATCAGGCACGGCATATTGCTGCGGTGACCTTTACCAATAAGGCCGCGCGCGAGATGAAAGAGCGTGTGGCGCAGACGCTGGGGCGTAAAGAGGCGCGCGGCTTGATGATCTCCACCTTCCACACGCTGGGGCTGGATATTATCAAACGTGAATACGCGGCCCTGGGGATGAAGTCGAACTTCTCCCTGTTTGACGATACCGATCAAACCGCACTGCTTAAAGATCTGACCGAAGGAATTATCGAAGACGATAAGGTCCTGTTCCAGCAGTTGATCTCGACGATCTCTAACTGGAAAAACGATCTGATGACCCCCTCGCAGGCGGCGGCCAGTGCGAAAGGCGAGCGCGATCGTATTTTTGCCCACTGCTACGGGCTGTACGATGCGCACATGAAGGCCTGCAACGTACTCGATTTCGATGATCTGATCCTGCTGCCAACGCTGTTGTTGCAGCGCGATGAAGAAGTGCGCGAGCGCTGGCAGAACAAAATCCGCTACTTGCTGGTGGATGAATATCAGGACACCAATACCAGCCAATATATGTTGGTGAAGCTGCTGGTGGGTAACCGCGCGCGCTTTACCGTGGTGGGTGATGATGACCAGTCTATCTACTCATGGCGCGGCGCACGTCCGCAAAACCTGGTGCTGCTGAGCAAAGATTTCCCAGCGTTGCAGGTGATAAAACTTGAGCAGAACTACCGTTCATCCGGGCGCATTCTGAAAGCCGCGAATATCCTGATTGCCAATAATCCGCACGTATTTGAAAAGCGCCTGTTCTCTGAGTTGCAGTATGGGCCTGAACTCAAAGTATTAAGCGCCAACAATGAAGAACACGAAGCGGAACGCGTTACCGGGGAGTTGATTGCCCATCACTTCGTTAATAAGACCGAGTATAAGGATTACGCGATCCTCTATCGCGGCAACCATCAGTCGCGTGTGTTCGAAAAATTCCTGATGCAAAACCGCATCCCGTACAAAATTTCTGGTGGCACTTCGTTCTTCTCCCGACCGGAGATTAAAGACCTGCTGGCGTATTTGCGGGTGCTGAGTAACCCAGATGATGACAGCGCGTTCTTGCGTATCGTCAACACGCCAAAACGTGAAATTGGCTCGGCGACGCTGCAAAAGCTCGGCGAGTGGGCGACAACCCGTAATAAAAGCCTGTTTACCGCCAGCTTCGACATGGGCCTCAACCAAACGCTGACCGGGCGCGGCTATGAGTCGTTGACCCGTTTTACCCAATGGTTGGGTGAAGTTCAGCGTCTGGCGGAGCGTGAACCGATTGCGGCGGTGCGCGATCTGATTCACGGCATTAACTACGAATCCTGGCTGTTTGAAACCTCGCCTAGCCCGAAAGCCGCCGAAATGCGCATGAAGAACGTCAACACGCTATTCGGTTGGATGACGGAAATGCTCGAAGGTAGCGAACTGGAAGAGCCGATGACGTTGACCCAGGTGGTGACCCGCTTCACCCTGCGTGACATGATGGAACGTGGTGAAAGTGAGGAAGACCTGGATCAGGTACAGTTGATGACGCTTCACGCCTCGAAAGGGCTGGAGTTCCCATACGTGTTTATGGTCGGTATGGAAGAAGGATTCTTACCGCATCAAAGCAGCATCGATGAAGATAATATTGATGAAGAACGTCGTCTGGCCTACGTGGGGATTACTCGCGCGCAGAAAGAACTGATTTTCACCCTTTGCAAAGAACGCCGTCAATACGGTGAACTCATAAGACCAGAACCGAGCCGATTCCTGCTGGAGCTGCCGCAGGATGATGTTATCTGGGAGCAGGAGCGCAAAGTGGTGAGTGCTGAAGAACGGATGCAGAAAGGGCAGAGTCATCTGGCAAATCTGAAAGCGATGATGGCGGCTAAAAAAGCCAAACCGTAGGCCGGATAAGCGTAGCGCCATCCGGCAATAATGGCGGGTTAGCGCACTTCCAGAGGCCAGTGGACATAGCTCTGCCACTGGCTTTCCTGATCGATAGTCTCTTTACCCAATGGATGTTGCGCAAGCCATCCTTGTGGCAACGTGAGCGTCAGAGTCTCATCATTTACCTGCAACAGCATTTCAGGCACCAGATCGTCACGACGACGAGTGGCGAAGATGATCGCCAGACGTAGCAGGCGGCATAGGTGCTCAGCTGCGCGCGGAGGTACCGCATTTTGCTGATGGAGTGACGAGAGATCGATAGGGTTGGTCTGGTTTAACAGTAACGTCGCTAACAGCTTCTTCTGTGCAGGCGTAAAGCCGGGCAGGTCAAGATTGCGTACCAGATAGGCGGCATGCTGTGGCGCTTGTTTGAAATCAACGCTGAGACCAATTTCATGCAGTGCGCAGGCGCTTAGCAACAGTTCACGGCTTAACGGTTCAAGATCCCACCTGTTACCCACCTGATTGACAAAATTCGCCGCCAATTGCGACACGCGGTTAGCCTGTTCGGTATCCACCATAAAGCGACGCTGAATATTGCGCAGCGTGCGGCTGCGAATGTCTTCGTCAACGGCCAGATGTAACATGCCGTAGACCAGCCCCTCACGCAGTGCGCCGCCGGCCAGCGTCATGCACTGGATGTCTAGCTCAGTGAAAATAGCGATAAGAATCGCCAGTCCGCTTGGGAAAACCAGCGCGCGTTCTAGCGTCAGCCCTTCAATTTCCAGCTCTTCCAGGCGCCCGCATTGAATTGCGCGCTGCTTGAGTTGCTGAAGTTTGGCGAGGGTAATGCGTTCATCCATCCCCTGCGCCATCATGATTTCCTGCAATGCCTGAACCGTGCCGGAAGCACCGACGCAGACTTTCCAGCCGTGGTGACGCAGTTCGTCGGCAACCGGTTTGAGCACTTCACGTGCGGCGCGTTCGGCTTCGTCGAAATGTTCCTGAGCCAGGTTGCGGTCGGTGAAGTAGCGTTCAAGCCAGGTGACGCAGCCCATAGAAAGGCTGAATAACGAGGTAGTTTGTGCACCGGTACCGGTGACCAGTTCAGTGCTAGCCCCGCCAATATCCACCACTAAACGGCGATCGTCGCCGCCGGTGGTGTGCGCGACACCCTGATAAATCAGACGCGCTTCCTCTTCGCCACGGATAACCTGTACCGGACAGCCGAGAATTTCCTGCGCTTTGGCAATAAAGACATCAGCATTCACGGCAAGACGCAGCGTTGCGGTCGCCACTATGCGGATTTGGGTCGGGGGAATATCTTGTAAACGCTCGGCGAACAGGCGTAAGCACTGCCAGCCACGTTCCATCGCTTCCGTCGAAAGCTCATTTTCACGGTTAAGTCCGCCAGCCAGACGCACTTTGCGCTTGATGCGCGTCAGCGTCTGGATACTGCCCGCCACCTCGCGAACTATCAGCATATGAAAACTATTGGAACCGAGATCGATAGCTGCATAAAGCGAGGTGGAAGTCATACACTTCATCCTTCAAATTGTCTCTGCGTTGGCTGCGCGCACTCACCCGAATCACTTACTAATGTAAGCTCATCGGGATTCGTTTGCTTGCCGCCTTGATAAAATTTGAATGATTTTGTGTATGGCATAATGTATTTAACCTGAGCGACGGCGGTTGCGTGGTGCGCCTGAACGACGCGGGCCATTGCCCTGACGAACGCGCGTCAGACGTAATGGTTTTGGCAAGTCGGTTAACAGCGCATCCGGATTGTACTTACTGACCGGAATTGAGTGGCCGGTATAGGTTTCAATCGCTGGCAGGTTCAGGGCGTACTCTTCACAGGCAAGGCTGATTGAGTGACCGTTTGCCCCTGCACGACCGGTGCGGCCGATGCGGTGAACGTAATCTTCACAGTCGTCTGGCAGATCGTAGTTAAAGACGTGCGTCACGGCTGGAATATGCAGACCGCGGGCAGCAACGTCTGTCGCGACCAGAATATCGATATCGCCGCTGGTGAAATCTTCCAGAATACGCAGGCGTTTTTTCTGCGCCACGTCACCGGTCAGCAAACCGACGCGATGACCGTCAGCTGCCAGGCTACCCCAGATATCTTCACAACGATGCTTGGTGTTGGCGAAAATAATCGCGCGGTCTGGCCACTCTTCTTCAATCAACGTTTGCAGAAGACGCATCTTCTCTTCGTTCGATGGATAGAAAAGTTCTTCTTTAATACGGTGGCCGGTTTTCTGCTCTGGCTCAACTTCCACGTACTCGGCATTGTTCATTTGTTCGAACGCCAGTTCGCGGACGCGATAGGACAGTGTGGCAGAGAACAGCATGTTCAGACGCTGATTGGTTGGCGGCATACGACGGAACAACCAACGGATATCTTTAATAAAGCCCAGATCGTACATGCGATCGGCTTCGTCCAGCACCACCACCTGAATCGCGCCCAGGTTGATGTGGTTCTGTTTTGCATAATCAATAAGACGGCCTGTGGTGCCGATCAAAATATCGACGCCGCTCTCCAGCACTTTCAGCTGTTTGTCATAGCCATCACCGCCATAAGCCAGACCCAATTTCAGGCCTGTCGCCTGAGCCAGCGGCTCTGCGTCGGCGTGAATCTGGACTGCCAGCTCACGGGTTGGCGCCATAATTAAGGCGCGCGGTTGGTTCACCTGGCGGTCGGAACTTGCCGGGTGAGAAAGAAGATAATGAAACGTAGACGTCAGAAACGCCATCGTTTTCCCGGTACCGGTTTGCGCCTGTCCAGCCACATCACGTCCAGCAAGCGTCAGCGGCAATGCCAGCGCCTGAATGGGTGTGCAATTATAAAACCCTTTGGTTTCAAGGGCTTCAACCACTTTAGGGTGCAGGGCGAAGTCGGAAAACTTCTGTTCTGTTAAATGTGTTTTGCTCATAGTGTGGTAGAATATCAGCTTACTATTGCATTAAGAAAGCGTATCCGGTGAAATAACGTCAACCTTTGTTGGCGAAGTCAACATCAACACCTCGTTGGTTAATGCTACACCAACACACCAGGCTTATTCCTGTGGAGTTAAATATGAGCGATAAAATTATTCACCTGACTGACGACAGTTTTGACACGGACGTACTCAAGGCTGACGGGCTGACACTCGTCGATTTCTGGGCAGAGTGGTGTGGTCCGTGCAAAATGATCGCCCCGATTCTGGATGAAATCGCTGCGGAGTATGAGGGCAAACTGACCGTTGCTAAACTGAACATCGATCAGAACCCAGGTACTGCGCCGAAGTATGGCATCCGCGGTATCCCTACGCTGCTGCTGTTCAAGAACGGCGAAGTTGCAGCAACTAAAGTTGGCGCGCTGTCTAAAGGCCAACTGAAAGAGTTCCTCGACGCTAACCTGGCGTAAGAAATTCGATGCCGGCGTCCAGTGTTCTTAATTTAAGCAGAACTCTGGACGCCCGGCTTCAGTCGTGCTAAGTTATTTTTGACTTCGTTTTAAACATACCTTGTTTGAATCTTGTTTATCTAAACCTCCCGTTGTGTTGTATGGCGTCAGAGGTTAAAAAAATTCCAGGTTTGTCACTCTTTCCGTCTTGTCGTTTCAGTTCTGCGTACTCTCCTGTGACCAGACAGCGAACAGACATGAGTGATGGCCGTAAACAGGCATGGATGACCCTGCCATACCATTCACAACATTAAGTTCGAGATTTCCCCCAAGTTTAAGAACTCACACCATTATGAATCTTACCGAATTAAAGAATACGCCGGTTTCTGAGCTGATTACTCTCGGCGAAAATATGGGTCTGGAAAACCAGGCACGTATGCGCAAGCAGGACATCATTTTTGCCATCCTGAAGCAGCACGCAAAGAGTGGCGAAGATATCTTTGGCGACGGTGTGCTGGAGATCCTGCAGGATGGATTTGGTTTCCTCCGTTCAGGAGACAGCTCCTACCTCGCCGGTCCCGATGATATCTACGTTTCCCCTAGCCAAATCCGCCGTTTCAACCTCCGCACTGGTGACACCATTTCGGGTAAGATCCGTCCGCCGAAAGAGGGTGAGCGTTACTTTGCGCTGTTGAAAGTTAACGAAGTTAACTACGACAAGCCGGAAAACTCGCGTAACAAGATCCTGTTCGAGAACTTAACCCCGCTGCACGCAAACTCTCGTCTGCGTATGGAACGTGGTAACGGTTCTACCGAAGATTTAACCGCTCGCGTACTGGATTTGGCCTCGCCAATCGGTCGCGGCCAGCGTGGTCTGATTGTGGCACCGCCGAAAGCCGGTAAAACCATGCTGCTGCAGAACATCGCGCAGAGCATTGCCTACAACCACCCAGACTGCGTACTGATGGTTCTGCTGATTGACGAACGTCCGGAAGAAGTGACCGAGATGCAGCGTCTGGTGAAAGGTGAAGTCATTGCTTCTACCTTTGACGAACCGGCATCCCGCCACGTTCA
This sequence comes from Kluyvera intermedia, assembly GCF_034424175.1. Taxonomy (NCBI): domain Bacteria; kingdom Pseudomonadati; phylum Pseudomonadota; class Gammaproteobacteria; order Enterobacterales; family Enterobacteriaceae; genus Kluyvera; species Kluyvera intermedia. The sequence continues at coordinate 4,549,298 of NZ_CP139986.1, read as the reverse complement.
GGTTGCGGAAATGGTTATCGAGAAAGCGAAACGTCTGGTTGAACACAAGAAAGACGTTATCATCCTGCTTGACTCCATTACCCGTCTGGCACGTGCCTACAACACCGTGGTACCGGCTTCCGGTAAAGTACTGACTGGTGGTGTGGACGCCAACGCCCTGCACCGTCCGAAGCGTTTCTTCGGTGCAGCACGTAACGTGGAAGAGGGCGGCAGCCTGACCATCATCGCGACGGCTCTGGTCGATACCGGCTCTAAAATGGATGAAGTTATCTATGAAGAGTTTAAAGGTACCGGCAACATGGAACTGCACCTCTCTCGTAAGATTGCTGAAAAACGCGTCTTCCCGGCTATCGACTACAATCGTTCCGGTACCCGTAAAGAAGAGCTGCTCACCACGCAAGAAGAGCTGCAGAAAATGTGGATCCTGCGCAAAATCATCCATCCAATGGGTGAAATCGACGCGATGGAATTCCTCATCAATAAACTGGCAATGACCAAAACTAACGACGACTTCTTCGACATGATGAAACGCTCGTAAAATTGTTTTTTTGCCGAAAAACGCCACACATTTGTGTGGCGTTTTTGTTTTTAGGACTTTAGGTGATAGGGCGAATCATTTTTTTCGCTGACAATTGGGGTTTACAGCTACAATGGTAGCTAGTTTACAAAATTGGTTATAAATCAGGCGAGTTTCCCCAAATTCATCAGCCTTCCTCTTCTGATGAGTCTCTATCGTGGGTATACTTTCGCTATTAATATTCGCAGCGAGTATAAATTGTGAGTTTACTGGCCGTCGGTACTGACTTGATCGGTATTTTTTTGTTCACCACCGTATTTCTTTTTTTCGCGCGCAAAGCGGCTAAAAAGATCGGTTTGGTGGATCGACCTAATTATCGTAAACGTCACCAGGGAATCATCCCACTTGTGGGCGGTATCTCGGTTTACGCCGGGATCTGCTTAACTTTTGCGACCGCAAATTATTATATCCCTCACGCCTCCCTCTATCTCGCCTGTGCTGGCGTTTTGGTGGCGGTTGGTGCTCTGGACGACCGCTATGACATTAGCGTGAAATTCCGCGCCACCGTTCAGGCCTTGATTGGCATCGTGATGATGACCGCCGCAAACCTCTCGTTGCGCAGCCTTGGCTATATTTTTGGCTCGTGGGAGCTGGTTCTGGGGCCTTTTGGGTACTTCCTTACTCTCTTCGCCGTGTGGGCGGTCATTAACGCTTTCAATATGGTCGATGGGATTGATGGTCTCCTTGGTGGCTTATCAAGCGTTAGCTTTGGCGCAATTGGGCTTATCCTTTGGTTTGATGGGCAGACTAGCCTTGCCATGTGGTGCTTCGCAATGATTGCGGCCATTCTGCCTTACATCATGTTGAACCTCGGAATTCTGGGCCGCCGCTTTAAAGTGTTTATGGGCGATGCGGGCAGTACGCTGATTGGTTTTACGGTTATCTGGATCCTGCTGGAAACCACGCAGGGGACGCACCATCCTATCAGCCCGGTAACGGCATTATGGATTGTCGCCATTCCGCTGATGGACATGGTGGCTATCATGTATCGCCGCTTGCGCAAGGGCATGAGCCCGTTCTCGGCTGACCGACAGCATATCCACCATCTGATTATGCGTGCCGGTTTTACCTCGCGTCAGGCGCTGGTACTGATTACCGCCGCCGCCGCATTGCTGGCAGCTATCGGCGTTGCCGCGGAATACACCCGTGTTGTACCTGAGTGGGTCATGCTGATACTGTTTCTCATGGCCTTTGCCCTTTATGGCTACTGCATCAAGCGGGCCTGGAAAGCGGCGCGTTTTATCAAACGTGTGAAGCGCAGAATGCGTCGGAACAGTGACAACCATCCAAAATTAACCAAGTAAAACTGGGGTAGTAATGACACAACCATTACCAGAAGCACGGTCATCAAGTGCCGAGAATGAACTGGATATTCGTGGCCTGTTTCGCGGGTTGTGGTCGGGAAAACACTGGATTATCGGTCTCGCGGTGCTGTTCGCCGCTATCGTACTGATTTATACCTTTTTTGCCCGGCAGGAATGGAGCACGACGGCGATAACCGACCGACCAACCGTGAACATGCTGGACGGCTACTACTCGCAGCAGCAGTTTTTGCGTAATCTCGATGTGAAGGTCAACCCAACCACCGCTGCACCGCCTTCGGTGATGGATGAAGTCTACAAAGAGTTCATCATGCAGCTTGCATCATGGGATACGCGCCGCGATTTCTGGTCGCAGACGGACTATTACAAGCAGAGAATGGTCGGTAATTCACGTGCCGATGCCGCACAGCTGGATGACCTGGTGAACGATATCCAGTTTATGCCAGGCGATGTGATGAAGAACGTCAGCGACAGCGTGAAGCTCACGGCGGAAACCGCTCAGGATGCTAACAACCTGCTTCGCCAGTATGTAGCGTTTGCCAGCCAGCGTGCCGCGGGCCATCTCAATGATGAGCTGAAAGGCGCATGGGCCGCGCGTACCATCCAGGTTAAAGCGCAGGTGAAACGTCAGGAAGAGGTGGCGAAGGCGATTTTCGACCGCCGTATGCACAGCATTGAAGCTGCGCTGAAAATTGCCCAGCAGCACAATATTAACCGCAGTGAGACAGACATTCCGGCTGATGAATTACCGGATTCTGAACTCTCATTACTCGGCCGTCCAATGCTACAGGCTCGCCTGGAAAATCTTCAGGCCGTGGGGCCAACGTTTGACCTTGATTACGATCAGGGGAAAGCTATGCTAACGACCCTTAACGTCGGGCCAACGCTGGCAGCAAGTTTCCAGACCTATCGTTACTTACGCACACCAGAGGAGCCGGTGACGCGTACCAGCCCGCGTCGCGTATTCCTGATGGTCATGTGGGGAATTGTCGGTGCATTGGTGGGTGCCGGGATTGCATTGGCGCGTCGTCGCCCACGGTAATTCCTCATCACGATAAAGGACGATGGGCCGGTATCATCTAAAGAAGAGAATCGATGTGAAAGTACTGACTGTATTTGGCACTCGCCCAGAGGCGATAAAAATGGCGCCTCTGGTCCATGCGCTAGCAAAGGATCCTCATTTCGAGGCAAAAGTTTGCGTGACCGCGCAGCATAGGGAAATGCTTGATCAGGTGCTCAAACTCTTCTCCATCGTTCCGGATTATGACCTTAATATCATGAGTCCAGGACAGGGTTTAACGGAAATAACCTGCCGTATTTTGCAGGGGTTAAAGCCCGTTCTGGAGTCCTTTAAGCCAGATGTTGTGTTGGTGCATGGTGATACCACGACGACGGCAGCGGCTAGTCTGGCGGCGTTTTATCAGCGTATTCCCGTCGGCCATGTGGAAGCCGGATTGCGTACCGGCGATCTCTACTCGCCGTGGCCGGAAGAGGCTAACCGCACGATGACCGGGCATCTGGCAACGTACCATTTTGCGCCTACTGAAAACTCACGGCAGAATTTGCTGCGGGAAAACCTTTCCGGTAAGCATATCTACGTGACCGGTAATACGGTCATTGATGCGCTGTTCTGGGTGCGCGATCGGGTGATGAAGGACGAAAAACTCAGCAGCGAGCTGCTTGCGCGTTACCCGTTCCTCAACAACGGTAAAAAGATGATCCTGGTAACCGGACATCGCCGCGAGAGCTTTGGTCAGGGTTTCGAACAGATTTGCCACGCGCTGGCGCACATTGCCGCGAATAATCCCGATGTGCAGATTGTCTATCCAGTCCACCTGAACCCCAATGTCAGCGAGCCGGTGAATCGTATTCTGGGTCATATCGATAACGTGATCCTTATCGACCCGCAGGACTATCTGCCGTTCGTCTGGTTGATGAACCATGCGTGGTTGATTCTCACCGACTCCGGCGGTATTCAGGAAGAGGCGCCGTCGCTAGGCAAACCGGTGCTGGTGATGCGCGAAACCACTGAACGCCCGGAAGCTATTGACGCCGGTACGGTGCGTTTAGTTGGAACAGATAGCCAACGCATTGTGGACGAAGTGACGCGTCTGCTGCGTGATGAAGATGAATATCAAAGAATGAGCCGGGCCCATAACCCTTACGGTGATGGTCAGGCATGCGAACGTATTTTATCAGCATTAAAAAATAATCAGGTAACGCTATGAGTTTCTCAACCCTCTCGGTGATCGGTCTGGGCTATATCGGCCTTCCTACTGCAGCTGCATTTGCTTCACGGCAAAAACAGGTTGTGGGTGTCGATATCAATCAACACGCGGTAGATACCATCAATCGTGGTGAAATTCATATTGTTGAGCCCGATCTCGACCGGGTAGTCAAAACCGCGGTGGCGGATGGCTACCTGCGCGCAACGACCACGCCGGAAGCGGCGGACGCTTACCTGATTGCCGTACCGACGCCGTTTAAAGGCGATCATGAGCCGGATATGGTCTACGTGGAAGCGGCGGCGCGCTCTATTGCACCGGTGCTGAAAAAAGGGGCGTTGGTGATCCTCGAGTCCACCTCTCCGGTAGGCGCAACCGAGCTGATGGCCGGTTGGCTTGCCGAGATGCGTCCTGACCTGAGCTTCCCGCAGCAGGTGGGTGAACAGGCGGATATTAATATCGCCTACTGTCCGGAACGCGTGCTACCTGGGCAGGTTATGGTTGAGCTGATTAAGAATGACCGCGTGATTGGCGGCATGACGCCGGTTTGTTCGGCGCGCGCCAGCGAGCTATACAACATTTTCCTTGAAGGCGAATGCGTGGTGACCAACGCTCGTACCGCCGAAATGTGCAAACTGACGGAAAACAGCTTCCGTGACGTTAACATCGCGTTTGCCAACGAACTGTCGCTTATTTGCGCCGATCAGGAAATTAACGTCTGGGAACTGATTCGCCTGGCGAACCGTCACCCACGCGTCAATATTCTCCAGCCAGGCCCTGGCGTTGGCGGACACTGTATCGCCGTCGACCCATGGTTTATCGTGGCGCAAAACCCGGAACAGGCGCGTCTTATCCGCACCGCGCGTGAAGTGAACGACCATAAGCCGCTGTGGGTTATCGACAAGGTGAAGGCCAATGTGGCCGATTGTCTGGCCGCCAATGATAAACGTGCGAGTGAATTGAAAATCGCCTGCTTTGGCCTGGCGTTTAAGCCGAATATTGATGACCTGCGTGAAAGCCCGGCGATGGAAATTGCCGCGCTGATTGCCAAATGGCACAGCGGCGAAACGTTGGTGGTAGAACCGAACATTCATCAATTGCCGAAAAAGCTCGATGGGCTTTGCTCACTGGTGTCGGTAGAAACCGCGCTGGCGAGTGCCGATGTGATTGTGATGCTGGTGGATCACGCGCAGTTTAAAGCGATTAGCGGCGACGCGATTACGCAGCAGTATGTGGTCGACACCAAAGGAGTCTGGCGTTGAAACGGATCCTGGTCACCGGCGGCGCGGGCTTTATCGGCTCGGCGGTCGTTCGCCATATTATCAACCACACCGCAGACAGCGTGGTGGTGGTCGACAAGCTCACCTATGCGGGCAATCTGACCTCGCTGGCCCCGGTGGCGCACGATGCGCGCTTTGCTTTTGAGCAGGTGGATATCTGCGACCGCGCCGAGTTGAATCGTGTCTTTGCGCATTATCGCCCGGACGTGGTGATGCACCTGGCGGCTGAAAGCCACGTTGACCGTTCCATTGACGGGCCGGCTGCATTTATCGAAACCAACATCGTGGGCACCTACACGCTGCTCGAAGCCGCTCGCGCCTTTTGGTCTACGCTTGACGATGACGGCAAAGCCGCATTCCGCTTCCATCATATTTCAACCGATGAAGTGTACGGCGATCTGCATTCGGTAGACGATTTCTTTACCGAAACGACGCCGTATGCGCCAAGCAGCCCTTACTCTGCCTCCAAAGCCAGTAGCGATCATCTGGTCCGCGCTTGGCTTCGCACCTACGGTCTGCCGACGCTGATTACCAACTGCTCAAACAACTACGGCCCATATCACTTCCCGGAAAAACTGATCCCACTGACCATTCTCAACGCGCTAGCGGGCAAACCGCTGCCGGTGTATGGCAATGGTCAGCAGATCCGCGACTGGCTGTACGTTGACGATCACGCGCGTGCGCTATACCTGGTGGCAACGAAAGGGGCTATTGGCGAAACCTACAATATCGGCGGTCACAACGAGCGTAAAAACCTCGACGTGGTTGAGACGATTTGCGCGTTGCTAGAAGAACTGGTGCCGCAAAAGCCACAGGGCCTTGCGCACTATCATGACCTGATCACCTTTGTCGCCGATCGCCCCGGACACGACCTGCGCTACGCCATTGATGCCGCGAAAATCGCCCGGGAACTGGGCTGGGTGCCGGAAGAGACTTTTGAAAGCGGCATGCGTAAAACCGTGCAGTGGTACCTCGCCAACGAAAGCTGGTGGAAGCAGGTACAGGACGGGAGCTATCAGGGCGAACGTCTGGGCCTGAAGGGTTAATCCTGCGGAGGAGAGAACGCAATGAAAGGTATTATTCTTGCTGGCGGATCGGGTTCGCGCCTGCATCCGATCACCCGTGGTGTATCAAAGCAACTGCTGCCGATTTACGATAAACCGATGATTTATTACCCGCTGTCGGTGCTAATGCTGGCGGGTATTCGCGATATTCTGATTATCACCACCCCGGAAGACAAAAGCAGCTTCCAGCGCCTGCTGGGCGACGGCAGTGAGTTTGGTATTTCACTACAGTATGCCGAGCAGCCTACTCCGGATGGTCTGGCGCAGGCATTTATCATCGGTGAGACGTTCCTCAATGGCGAACCGTCCTGTCTGGTGCTTGGCGATAATATCTTCTTTGGTCAGGCCTTTAGCCCGAAACTGCGTCACGTTGCGGCGCGCACGCAAGGTGCAACGGTATTCGGCTATCAGGTGATGGACCCGGAACGCTTTGGCGTGGTGGAGTTTGACGATAATTTCCACGCGCTGTCGCTGGAAGAGAAGCCAAAACAGCCAAAATCAAACTGGGCGGTGACTGGGCTCTACTTCTATGACGGTGATGTTGTTGAGTACGCTAAGCGCGTGAAGCCCTCTGAACGTGGCGAGCTGGAGATCACCTCGCTCAATCAGATGTACCTCGACGATGGCAAGCTGACTGTTGAACTGCTGGGACGCGGCTTTGCCTGGCTTGATACCGGCACCCATGACAGCCTGATTGAAGCCAGTATGTTTGTGCAGACCGTAGAAAAACGGCAGGGCTTTAAAATTGCCTGTCTGGAAGAAATTGCCTGGCGCAACGGTTGGCTGGATGATGAAGGCGTAAAACGCGCCGCCGCAAGATTATCGAAAACCGGTTATGGTCAATACCTGCTGGAGTTGCTCCGTGCCCGTCCTCGCCAATATTGAGCCTCTGACCTGGGAAAACCAGTTCTTCAACGTGAAGAGTGCGATTGTCCGCTTTGCTGACGATGCGCCAACGCTCACTGCCGAAAGGCTCGTGGGCTGGTCACGGGTGCAGGCAAAAATTGCCGCGCATCAGGTCGAGGCGCTTGATACCCTACAGCAACTGGGCTTCCAGTTGGTCGAAGGTGAAGTTGACCTGGCGCTCGCGGTAACGGCAGTCGCCTGTCCGCAGGCGGAGGTGGCAACCCAGGCGGATATTCCCGAGCTGCGTGCTCTGGCGGCACAGGCGTTCGCCTTAAGTCGCTTTCGTGCTCCGTGGTACGCACCCGATGCCAGCGGGCGTTTCTATGCCCAGTGGATTGAAAACGCGGTAAAAGGCACCTTCGACAATCAATGCCTGATTTTCCGTGATGAGCGCCGCGCTATCCGTGGATTTGTGTCCTTACGAGAATTAAATGCTTCTGATGCACGTATTGGCCTGCTGGCCGGACGTGGTGCAGGGGCTGAACTGATGCAGGCGGCGGTGCGCTGGGCGTATACTCGCGGCCATTCAACGCTACGGGTGGCGACGCAAGCCGGCAATACCGCAGCACTTCAACGCTATATTCACAGCGGCGCTAACGTTGTCAGCACCGCGTACTGGTTATACAGGTGACATCATGATCCCATTTAACGCCCCACCGGTCGTGGGTACAGAACTCGATTACATGCAGTCTGCGATGGGCAGCGGCAAACTGTGCGGCGACGGCGGTTTTACCCGTCGCTGCCAGCAATGGATGGAGCAGCGTTTCGGCAGCGCCAAGGTGCTGTTGACCCCGTCCTGTACCGCTTCGCTGGAAATGGCGGCGATTTTGCTGGATATCCAGCCGGGTGATGAAGTGATCATGCCGAGCTACACCTTTGTCTCTACCGCCAACGCCTTTGTGCTGCGCGGGGCGAAAATCGTCTTTGTTGACGTTCACAAAGAGACAATGAATATCGATGAAACGCAGATTGAAGCGGCGATCACCGATAAAACGCGCGCTATCGTGCCGGTACATTATGCAGGCGTCGCCTGTGAGATGGACACTATCATGGCGCTGGCGAAAAAATATAACCTGTTCGTGGTGGAAGATGCCGCGCAGGGCGTGATGTCGACCTACAAAGGCCGCGCGCTGGGCTCCATTGGTCATATTGGTTGCTTTAGCTTCCATGAAACCAAGAACTACACCGCGGGCGGCGAAGGCGGCGCGACGCTGATTAATGACCGTGCACTGGTTGAGCGTGCAGAAATCATCCGTGAAAAAGGGACTAACCGCAGCCAGTTCTTCCGTGGGCTGGTGGACAAATATACCTGGCGCGATATTGGTTCCAGCTACCTGATGTCCGATCTTCAGGCCGCTTATCTGTGGGCGCAACTGGAAGCCGCTGAACGCATAAACAAACAGCGCTTGTCACTGTGGCAGAGCTATTACGACGCGCTGCTGCCGCTGGCGAACGCCGGGCGTATTGACCTGCCGGTGATCCCGCAAGATTGCGGGCATAACGCGCATATGTTCTACATTAAGCTGCGCGACATGGAAGATCGTAGTGCGCTGATTAACTGGCTGAAAGAAGCCGAAATCCTTGCCGTATTCCATTATATTCCGCTGCACTCTTGCCCGGCGGGCGAGAAATTTGGCGAGTTCCGCGGTGAAGATCGTCATACCACAATAGAAAGTGAGCGGTTACTCCGCTTGCCTCTGTTCTACAACCTGTCGCCGGTCGATCAGCGTACGGTAATCAATACGCTGCTGAGCTACTTCGCCTGATATGTCGCTGGCTAAAGCTTCGGTGTGGACCGCCGCGTCCACGCTGGTAAAAATTGGCGTTGGGCTGTTGGTGGTGAAACTGCTGGCAGTGTCGTTTGGCCCTTCCGGCGTGGGTCAGGCGGGGAATTTTCGTCAACTGGTGACGGTGCTCGGCGTGCTGGCCGGAGCGGGTATTTTTAATGGGGTGACGAAATTTGTCGCCCAACATCATGATGATCCGGCGCGTCTGCGCCAGGTGGTCGGTACCTCTTCGGCGATGGTGCTGGGGTTCTCCACGCTGCTGGCGGTGATTTTCCTGCTGGCGGCGGCCCCGATAAGCCAGGGCCTGTTTGGTCACACGGATTATCAGGGGTTAGTACGTCTGGTGGCGCTGGTGCAAATGGGCATCGCCTGGGCCAACCTGCTGCTGGCACTGATGAAGGGCTTCCGCGATGCGGCAGGCAATGCGCTGTCGTTGATTGCCGGGAGCGTGATTGGCGTTGTGGCCTATTATGCCTGCTACCGATTCGGCGGGTATGAAGGCGCATTACTGGGTTTGGCGCTGGTTCCGGCGCTGATTGTCATTCCGGCGGCGGTGATGCTTTCCCTGCGCGGTACAATCCCCTGGAGCTATCTGAAACCACAGTGGGACCGCCCGCTGGCGAGCCAGCTTGGTAAATTTACCCTGATGGCGCTGATGACCTCGGTCACCATGCCGGTGGCCTACGTCATGATGCGAAACCTCATGGCGGCGCATTACAGCTGGGATGAAGTGGGGATTTGGCAGGGGGTTAGCAGTATCTCTGACGCGTATCTGCAATTTATCACGGCCTCGTTTAGCGTCTACCTGCTGCCCACGCTCTCTCGACTTACCGCCAAGCAGGATATCTCTCGCGAGATTGGCCGCTCGCTAAAGTTTGTTTTGCCTGCTGTCGCGGCGGCAAGCCTTACCGTTTGGCTACTGCGTGATTTTGCAATCTGGCTGCTATTTTCGGCGAAATTTGTCGCCATGCGCGACCTGTTCGCGTGGCAGCTGGTGGGTGATGTGTTGAAAGTAGGTGCTTACGTCTTTGGTTATTTAGTTATCGCCAAAGCTTCGCTGCGTTTGTATATTCTGGCCGAGCTAAGTCAGTTTGCCTTGTTAACCGGTTTCTCTCACTGGCTTATCCCCACGCACGGCGCGCTGGGCGCGACTCAGGCTTACATGGCGACCTATATTGTCTATTTCACGCTGTGCAGCGGCGTATTTCTAATTTGGCGTAAACGGCAATGACCGAATTGATACATATCCTGGGATCGGATATCCCACACCATAACCAGACGGTGCTACGTTTTTTTGCTGACAAGCTGGCTACAGAGCACGTGCATGCCCGACGCTTTATGGTGGTGAGCCATGATGAAAAGCTGGCTGCTGCGTTTCCTGAGCTTGCGATTGAGCGTTATGCGGATAAGTCGTCACTGGCGAAGGCGGTGGTGACAAAAGCCAAAGCGAATCGCCAGCAGCGCTTCTTCTTCCACGGTCAATTTAATACCGGGATCTGGCTGGCGCTGCTCAACGGTGGCTTGAAGCCTTCCCAGGTGAGCTGGCATATCTGGGGTGCGGATTTGTATGAAGTGTCACGCGGCCTGAAATTCCGCCTGTTCTATCCGCTGCGGCGCATGGCGCAGGGACGAGTGGGGCGCGTTTTTGCGACCCGTGGCGACCTGAACTACTTCGGCGAACGGCACCCGCAAGTCTCTGGCGAGCTGCTCTATTTCCCAACCCGAATGGATCCCACGCTAAACGATCTTGCGGAAAGCACCCCGCGCGACGGCAAGCTAACGATTTTAATTGGTAACTCAGGCGATCGAAGCAATGAACACGTGGCTGCCCTGAAGGCGGTCCATCAACAGTTTGGCGACACCGTTAATGTGATCGTCCCGATGGGATATCCGGCCAATAACGGCGGCTACATTACTGAGGTTGAGAGCGCTGGACAGGCACTTTTCAGCAAAGAACATGTACAGATCCTGCGTGAAAAGCTGGAATTTGACGCTTATCTCGCCTTGCTGCGCCGCTGCGATCTGGGCTACTTTATTTTTGCCCGCCAGCAGGGCATTGGCACGCTCTGCCTGCTGGTTCAGGCGGGGATCCCCTGCGTACTGAACCGCCAGAATCCATTCTGGCAGGACATGGTCGAGCAGCATATTCCGGTGCTGTTTACCGATGATACGTTGACCGTGCCGGTGGTACGTGAAGCTCAGCGCCAACTGGCGTTGGTGGATAAAAACGACATCGCCTTTTTCAAACCAAACTATCTGGCGCCATGGTATCGGGCGCTACAGCTGGCGGCGGGGGAAGCGGTATGAGCGAAATGCAGTTTACCGGGCTGTTTGCCGTCTGGCTTTTATCGGCGCTGTTTATCGGTACCCTGACATGGTTTGAATTCCGCCGCGTGCGCTTTAACTTCAACGTCTTTTTCTCGCTGCTGTTTTTGCTGACGTTCTTCTTCGGCTTCCCGCTGACCTGCACGCTGGTGTTCCGGTTTGATGTCAGTGTTGCGCCGCCGGAGGTGCTGCTGCAAACGTTGCTGATTTCGGTCTGTTTCTACGCGGTGTACTACGTCACCTATAAAACCCGTCTTCGTAAAGCCACCGTGGGCAACACGCCGCGTCGGCCGCTATTTACCATGAACCGGGTCGAGACGCATATTACCTGGATCTTATTGATGTGCCTGGCGTTGTTAACGGTCGGCACCTTCTTCCTGCATAACGGTTTCCTGCTGTTTAAGCTGCATTCGTACAGCCAGATTTTCTCAAGCGAAGTTTCTGGTGTCGCACTTAAGCGCTTCTTCTACTTCTTTATTCCGGCGATGCTGGTGATTTATTTCTTAAAGCCGGGCTGGAAAGCATGGATAGGTTTCCTGCTGGCTACCGTGGCTTTCGGCCTGCTGACGTATGCCATTGTTGGCGGCACCCGGGCCAATATCATCATCGCTTTTGCCATCTTCCTGTTTATCGGTATTATTCGCGGCTGGATCTCGTTGTGGATGCTGGTTGCGGCAGGCGTGATGGGGATTGTCGGGATGTTCTGGCTGGCACTTAAGCGCTATGGCATGAACGTCAGCGGTGATGAGGCGTTTTATACCTTCCTTTACCTGACGCGCGATACCTTTTCACCGTGGGAAAACCTGGCGCTGCTGTTGCAAAACTACGACAAGATAGAGTTTCAGGGACTGGCGCCGATTGTGCGCGACTTCTATGTCTTTATCCCGAGCTGGCTATGGCCAACAAGGCCGGGCGTCATACTGAATACCGCCAACTACTTTACCTGGGAAGTGCTGAATAACCATTCCGGGCTCGCTATTTCCCCAACGCTGATTGGCTCACTGGTGGTGATGGGTGGTGTGTGGTTTGTGCCGATTGGCGCAGTGGCGGTTGGGCTGATTATTAAATGGTTTGACTGGCTATACATGTTGGGCAATCAGGAGCCGAATCGCTATAAAGCGGCCATTTTGCACAGTTTTTGTTTTGGCGCGATCTTCAATATGATCGTGCTGGCCCGTGAGGGGCTGGACTCTTTCGGCTCTCGTGTGGTCTTTTTTATGGTTATCTTTGGGGTCTGTTTGCTGGTGGCGAAACTATTGTACTGGTTATTTGAAAGTGCCGGGCTTATCCATCAGCGGTCAAAACGTCCCCTGCACGTTAGAGAAGGATAAAATGGACGATTCACTGACCGCACCGACCTATACATTGCGCGGGCTGGAGCTGATTGGCTGGCGTAATATGCAGCATGCGCTGGACTTCCTGTATGCGGGCGGCAATCTGAAGCAGGGTACGCTGGTGGCGATTAACGCCGAAAAAATGCTGACGCTGGAGGATGACGCTGAGGTTAAGACGCTGATTAACGCAGCGGAATTTAAATATGCCGATGGCATCAGCGTGGTTCGCTCCGTCAATAAAAAATACCCCAATGCGAACGTGTCGCGGGTGGCGGGCGCCGATCTGTGGGAAGCGCTGATGGCGCGTGCCGGGGCGGAAGGTACGCCGGTATTCCTGATAGGTGGCAAACCTGACGTACTGGCAGAAACGACGGAAAAGCTACGTCAGCAGTGGAACGTTAATCTGGTCGGCACGCAAGACGGCTACTTTACGGCGCAGGAACGTCAGGCGCTGTTTGAGCGTATCCGCGATAGTGGCGCAAAAATTGTTACCGTCGCGATGGGATCGCCAAAGCAAGAGATCCTGATGCGCGACTGTCGACAGGTTTATCCGGATGCGCTGTATATGGGCGTTGGTGGCACTTACGACGTATTTACCGGCCACGTGAAGCGTGCGCCGAAGGTCTGGCAGAATCTGGGGCTGGAGTGGCTTTATCGTCTGCTCTCTCAGCCAAGCCGCATTAAACGCCAGCTTCGTCTGCTGCGTTATTTACGTTGGCACTACAGCAATAATCTCTGAATATTCTGCGTATTAACGTGAAAGTACCGCGTATTTCCTGCGCGATACTTTCACAATTTCGATACTTTCTTCCTCATTTATATTTGCCATTTATTCGAAATTGTTAAACCATTCGCCTGCCCTAAGGGTATCTGCGTATTTCTACGCAGACGCCCGCATCCGACAGACATCTATTTTTCTATAAAAATAAAACCGGCATCGACCGGTCATATGCAAACACAAGAGGACTTATGGCAGAGAAAAAACCGGAGCTCCAGCGCGGTCTGGAAGCCCGTCATATTGAATTAATCGCCCTAGGGGGCACCATTGGTGTCGGCCTGTTTATGGGCTCCGCCAGCACCCTGAAGTGGGCTGGCCCGTCGGTATTGCTCGCCTATATTCTGGCGGGGATTTTTGTATTCTTCATCATGCGCTCGATGGGTGAAATGCTGTTTATTGAGCCGGTAACCGGTTCGTTTGCGGTCTACGCGCATAAATATATGAGCCCATTTTTTGGCTATCTCACCGCGTGGTCATATTGGTTTATGTGGATGGCGGTAGGCATCTCGGAGATTACCGCGATAGGTGTTTACGTCCAGTTCTGGTTCCCGGATATGGTGCAGTGGATACCCGCGTTGATTGCCGTGGGCCTTGTGGCGCTCGCTAACCTGGCGGCGGTACGTCTATACGGCGAAATCGAATTCTGGTTTGCGATGATTAAGGTCACCACCATTATTGTGATGATCGTGATTGGCCTTGGCGTGATTTTCTTTGGCTTTGGTAACGGCGGCACTTCGATTGGTTTTAGTAATCTGACCGAACACGGCGGCTTCTTCGCGGGCGGCTGGAAGGGCTTCCTGACGGCACTGTGTATTGTCGTGGCTTCTTATCAGGGCGTTGAGCTTATCGGCATGACCGCCGGTGAAGCGAAAAATCCACAGACAACGCTGCGTAGCGCGGTTGGCAAAGTGCTGTGGCGTATCCTGATTTTCTATGTGGGTGCCATTTTTGTCATCGTCACTATTTTCCCGTGGAACCAGATTGGCACTAACGGTAGTCCGTTTGTCCTCACCTTCGCCAAAATCGGTATTACCGCGGCGGCAGGAATCATCAACTTTGTGGTGCTGACGGCGGCACTGTCCGGCTGTAATAGCGGGATGTACAGCTGCGGACGTATGCTCTATGCGCTGGCGAAAAACCGCCAGCTTCCGGCGGCGATGGCGAAAGTGACCAAAAGCGGTGTGCCGGCAGCAGGCGTTAGCGTGTCGATTGTGATTTTGCTGATTGGCTCATGCCTCAACTACATCATTCCTAACCCGCAGCGCGTATTTGTATATGTCTACAGCGCCAGCGTATTGCCGGGAATGGTGCCGTGGTTTGTTATCCTGATTAGCCAGCTTCGTTTTCGTCGTGCGCATAAAGAAGCGATTGCTAGCCACCCGTTCCGCTCCATTTTATTCCCGTGGGCTAACTACGTGACCATGGCGTTCCTGGTTTGCGTACTTATCGGGATGGGACTCAATGAGGATACCCGTATGTCGTTGTTTGTTGGTGCGCTGTTCTTAGCGATTGTGACGCTGGTTTATAAGGTATTTGGCATGAGCCAGGCCGCAAAAGTGCAAAATTTGCAGAAATAAGCGACAAAATGCGCAAAGCATGAGCAAACGA
This sequence comes from Kluyvera intermedia, assembly GCF_034424175.1. Classification (NCBI taxonomy): domain Bacteria; kingdom Pseudomonadati; phylum Pseudomonadota; class Gammaproteobacteria; order Enterobacterales; family Enterobacteriaceae; genus Kluyvera; species Kluyvera intermedia. Next base: position 4,534,092 of record NZ_CP139986.1, on the reverse strand, counting down.
TAATTTTCTTTAAAAAGGCACTAGACAGCGGGGTAGGAAGTCCGTAATATCCGACCCCGCAACGGCGCTAAGCGCCCGTAGCTCAGCTGGATAGAGCGCTGCCCTCCGGAGGCAGAGGTCTCAGGTTCGAATCCTGTCGGGCGCACCATTTACCCGGTGCTGGAGCTGCGGTGGTTTTAAAGACCGCGTAGAAAGAATTAAGTAGTGGTGGCTATAGCTCAGTTGGTAGAGCCCTGGATTGTGATTCCAGTTGTCGTGGGTTCGAATCCCATTAGCCACCCCATTATTTGATAAAGTTGTGAACATGCGATGGTGGCGGAATTGGTAGACGCGCTAGCTTCAGGTGTTAGTGTTCTTACGGACGTGAGGGTTCAAGTCCCTCCCTTCGCACCACGACTTTAACGAATTGAACGTAGCGTTCAAAAAGCAGTAAAGCAAAATTTCGGCGAGTAGCGCAGCTTGGTAGCGCAACTGGTTTGGGACCAGTGGGTCGGAGGTTCGAATCCTCTCTCGCCGACCAATTTTGAATCCTGCTCAGGCAGGGTTTTTTGTTTACGGACATTCCGTTTACGAAAAAACGAATTGAACTCAAAATTCAAAAAGCAGTACCGCAGTATTTCGGCGAGTAGCGCAGCTTGGTAGCGCAACTGGTTTGGGACCAGTGGGTCGGAGGTTCGAATCCTCTCTCGCCGACCAATTTTGAACCCCGCTTCGGCGGGGTTTTTTGTTTTCTGTAATCCTGCTCACCTCACGCCGCAATAAACGCCTCTTTTGCTTTTCTTCACCGCAGTACTATCCCTTCTTCCTTATGGATACCATTTTGCTCAGGAAGGAGTGAACATGCTGCAACAGGTACCGACGCGAGCGTTTCACGCGATGGCCAAACCAAGCGGGTCAGAGTGTAATCTGAACTGCACCTACTGCTTTTACCTCGAAAAACACGCCCTGTATTCCACTCGTCCGACGCTGCGTATGGATGATGCCACGCTGGAAGCCTACGTTCGTCACTACATTGCTGCCAGCGAGCCGCAAGATGAGATTGCCTTTACCTGGCAGGGCGGTGAACCCACTTTGCTGGGTCTCGATTTCTATCGTCGCGCCGTTGCCCTGCAACAAAAATATGGCGAGGGTCGGCGGATCGCTAACAGCTTTCAGACCAACGGCGTGCTGCTGGATGATAAGTGGTGTGCCTTTCTGGCGCAGCAGCAGTTTCTGGTCGGACTTTCTCTGGATGGCCCTGCGGAGATCCATAATCAGTATCGCGTGACGAAAGGCGGTCGCCCGACGCATAAACTGGTGATGCGCGCGCTAACCCTGCTGCAAAAGCATCGCGTTAACTACAACGTGCTGGCCTGCGTTAACCGTACCAGCGCGCGTGAACCTCTTCTGGTGTATGATTTTTTATGCGAGGCGGGCGTTGAGTTCATCCAGTTTATCCCCGTTGTTGAACGTCTGGCAGATGAGCGTGCCGCACAGGCCGGGCTGACGCTTCATGCGCCGGGTGAAATGAAAGGCACCTTGACCGAGTGGTCGGTACATCCTGAGGATTATGGCGATTTTCTGGTGACGGTATTTGACCGATGGATCCAACGTGACGTAGGGCGCGTTTTCGTGATGAACATTGAGTGGGCTTTCGCCAGCTTTGTCGGTGCGCCAGGCGTGGTTTGCCATCATCAGCCAACCTGTGGACGCTCGCTGGCCGTGGAGCATAACGGTGACGTCTACGCTTGCGACCATTATGTTTACCCTGAGTATCAGCTTGGTAATTTGCACCACGATACTTTTGCCAGCATGGTTGACTCCCCAGCGCAGGAACAGTTTGGTAAAGACAAGTACACGCATTTACCTACGCAGTGTCGTGAGTGTCAGGTGTTGAAAGCCTGCTGGGGCGGCTGTCCGAAGCAACGATTTATGCCGACGGCATCCGGTGAACCGGGATTGCACTATCTGTGTGCCGGGTTCCAGCGCTATTTCCGTCACCTGCCGCCGTATCTGAAAGCCATGGCCGATCTGCTGGCAAGCGGGCGTCCGGCTAGCGATATTATGCGGGCCAATCTGGTGAAGGTTAGCAAATAAGAAAAACCCACTTCCAATAAGGAAGTGGGCGAGAAGATTTACAGTTTGATTTGTACCTTCGGTGGGTATTTCTGCAGGATTTTCATGTAGTCATGAACTTCAGTCTGTAGCGGCACGCCCATCGGTATATGACGCACACCCACAGATTCGCTTTCCTGTGGGTCTGTATACAGGTTAAAGATCATGGTGCCTGCTGTTGGCATCACCGCACCCGTGAAACCGCCCTGATAGCCACTCTGCGTAAACGCATATGGCTGTTGAATCAGCATGTGATACTTGAACTCATCAATACGCACCGCCGAGAGCTGACCGTTCAGGAAGTAGTGCTCCGCCTTACGGTTAGACTGGCCGTTAGTGCCGATAAAGAATGAAGACTGATCGATACCGTCGATAAAGGTGGTATTCGGCACCAGTTTTGACACTTCTGCGCCCGGCTTACCGGCCAGAGCCAGCGCCGTTGGGAACAGATCCGCCAGATCGACAATGCCGTCAGATTTACGCGACTGGATCATCCCTTTCCAGTAAACGAATGTTGGCACACGCACGCCGCCTTCCCAGGTCGATCCTTTCGCGCCACGGAATGGCGTGCGACCGTGTGGCGGAACTTCCGCTTCTGGGCCATTATCGGAGGTAAAGACAATCAGCGTGTTATCAAGCTGACCGTTTTTCTCCAGCGTTTTATACAGGTTGCCGAAGATATCGTTCATTTCGACCATGCAATCGCTGTAGGAAGTGCGCGCCGGTGAGCTACCCGCATATTTGGCGTTCGGATAGTTATCGAAGTGACAGCCGCGCGTGCCGTAATACAGGAAGAATGGCTTATCGTTTTTCGTCATCTTATTGAGGAAATCGACGCCGTATTGCATCCAGCGCTGGTCGAGGTCTTCCATATATTTCGGCGTGATATCCGCAATGGCTTCTTGCTTGCCACCGCGTACCGCATGAACATCATCTTTGCTAAACGGCAAATTTTTGATGTACTCGGAGCGGGCAGGGCTAAGCGCTACTTCCGGGTTCACGTGAACGTCGCGCCATTCGGTATACATATCAGAGACGGAGTTGAAGCCACGGAAGTCATCAAAGCCCACATTCTGCGGCTGTGAACCTTCGTTCTCGCCCATGTGCCATTTACCGATAGCCTGAGTCACATACCCTTGATCGTGCAGCAGCTGTGGTAACGTTGTTAACCCTTCCAGCCCGCCTGGCATGCCGTACATTGGCGGCATCAGAATACCGTGGTGAACGGAATATTGTCCGGTCAATATGGTCGCACGAGTAGGGGAGGAGCTTGGCTGTGAATAGGCGGAGGTGAGAATCAGACCCTGACTGGCGACCGCATCGATATCGGGGGTCGGATTACCGACTGCGACGCCGCCACCGTTGAAACCGACATCCATCCAGCCTACATCATCGAGTATGAAAATGATGACGTTCGGTTTCTTGCCGGTTTTTTTCTCTATCTCCGCCAGCTTCTGCTGGGTTTCTTTATTCTGCTCGGGATGCATTATTACCGGCATCATATTATCGGCGATGCTGGTGGTCGGTTTTACTAAATACTGATTGGGATGATCGTAACCGGAATAACCTGGTTTAACCGTCGCCACTGCAGGTGTATCCGCGGCATTAGCGAGTGCGGGAAGCGCGGTAATAACGGCAAGCGCGAGCAGCTTTCGAGGAAATGATAAATCCATTATAGATTCTCCATAATACATATATATATTCGATAAATAGCAGTGCTGTGGTCTCGGAGCCGCTCGGTGATTGATGAATGCTATAACTGCATAATACTTATGAATATATTTATGGTGTGAGCAGCGCCATATCTTGTCGTGCTCAGAATCTTATACCTGATATTTTTATGCTGTAAATAAAAGGAGGGAAGAGATGCGAGGCCAACTGTATTCTAAATTGTTACTTCATCTTTAAATATAAAATTAGTAAATGAATAAAATTTAAACATCTCTATTTTTTATTTATCATATATTTGTTTTAGGCAGAATATCAGTTTTAGATGGGAAAAATGTGTGTTCCCATCAGCCGATTTTTCCCTGCGTATCATGCTAGCACTTGACCTGATTATTTTTATGTAACGGGAGGTGTCTTCCCTTAGGATCCTGTGACATAATGCGCCGCGTAGATGCTCATTCCATCTCTTATGTTCGCCTTTGGCCTCATAAACCCAGGAATGACGCAGAGCCGTTTACGGTGCTTATCGTCCACTGACAGATGTCGCTTTCGCCTCATCAGACACCATGGACATTACGTTGAGTGAAGCACCAATATGTTGTCGAATTAAACCTGTTTAACGCCTGCTCCGAATACGAGCAGGCGTTTTTTTATGCCTGAACAGAGACTCTGTACTGCCTGAAGCCATAAAAAAAGGGACCTCCCGGTCCCTTTTTGAAAACCCCAGCTTTACGCTTGCGGGTTATTTTGCAACGTTAGCATTAGCCCTTCACGGCGCATTGTCGCGGCCTCTTCCGGCTGTTTCAGACGGTCGAGCACGTCGGCAAGCCAGGCATAATCGAAGGCATCCGGGCGCTGCTTAAGAGCGGCGCGGAAAGCGAGACTCGCTTCCTGCCATTCACCGTGTTTCATCAGCGACTGGCCCAGCGTGCTCCATAACAGTGGACGATCGCCCACCGTTTTAATTTGCTGGCGCAGCAGTTTTTCCATCTGTTCAGGATTGTTGGTGTGCAGACGTGGGATCAGCATCACCAGACGATCGTCATACTGGCGCTTCAGGCCATCGATGATGATCTGCTGGGCGGTGTCATGATCGTCACATTCAATTAAGTGTTCGGCGATGGCAACCTGCAATGCCACCTGATGGCGAGTTTTACGGCTCTGATTCTTCCACCAGTCACGTAAACCTTCGCTACCCTGATCATCACGCACTTGATCCATGAGACCAATCCACGCTTGCTGCTCCAGCGCGTTGCGGTGGGCATCATCACCGACCTGGGCTTTGGCCATCGACGGGATAATGTCCAGCAGAGAACTCCAGGCACCGGTCTGAATATAGGCTTGTTCAGCCAAACGCAGCACTTCCGGATGACGTGGCGCAATCTCCAGCAGCTTATCAATGCCATGGCGTGCCGCATGATTTTCATTGCGGGCAAGCTGTAAGCGAACACGGGTGATTTCGACCGGAATCAGATCGTTGCCGGCGTTTTCCGCTGCGCGTTGCAGATGCTGATTAGCACGAGCTTCATCACCACGCTGCTGCGCCGCTTCGGCTGCCAACAGATAGTTGACCACCGGCTGCTCCGCGTGATCGGCATTTTTCGACATCAGCTTTTCTACCTGCTGATAGTCGCCTTCCGCCAGCTTCAACAGCGCTTGCTCGGTTTGCTTACGTGCGCGACGGCGTTTACGCCCGACGAACCAGCCACGCGTATGGGCGCTGGTGCGGAAAATACGGCGCAGGATCCACTCCAGCGCGAACAGAACCACCATCAGCAAAATCATAATGATGACGAGTCCGGTCACGCTGGTTTCGATGTTGTAATTATCCGTTTGGATCAACACATAGCCCTGATGCCCGGCGACCATCGGACCGACCACTACGCCTGCTATCAGCAGTGCAAAGAGTAAGAGAACTTTCAGCATCGATTATTCTCCTTGTGGTGCAGCTGGCTGCTCAGTCACAGGCGCCGCGGCAGCAGGTTGTTCTGCGGCGGGTTGTGCGATAGCAGGTTGCGCCATCAGGTTACGTACCCGAGTCTGCATCAGTTTTTCCAGAATAGGCTGGCTTTCCAGCGTTTCTGGGACGTCCATCGAAATGCTCTGCTGGCTCAACGTTTCAATATCATTCAGGAACGTTTTAGTCGCCGCATCATCGGTGTCGTAGTAAGCGCGAACCCATGTTGAGACATTATCCAGCGCCTGCTTGTAGGTTTCATCCTGATGGCGCGGTACCGCTTGTACAGCCGCTAACAGCTGAGAACGGATATTTTCCCGTAGGTAGATATCCTGGTTTGGCGCCAGCAGCGGTACGGCGGTTTCATCACGGCGGCGAATGGTAATAAAGCTGTCCATAAAGTTCTGCCAGCTTTTTTGCAGATTAACGCGCCATTCACCCAGTGATGCAGACAGTTCGCTGTCGTCGTTATCCATCGGTGAACCATCGGTATTGTTATCGGCCAGACGCAGGTTATCGACCTGGTTTGCCAACTGATTCACCTTAAGAATGATGCCGTCGTAATCCACCTGAGAAACGGCGGCAAGACTGGCGATATCTTCAGTGATCGCCCGACGAGCTGCGATTAAACTGGGATCGTTCATATCGGCAAGGCTAGCATCGGCGCTTTTCAGCAGTGCGGCAGCGGTGGTGGCATCCTGATCGCTCCACAGTTTGCGCCCTGCCAGTTTCACGAGGAAATCAGCCTGCGAGAGCAACCAGGTTTTGGAGTCGGTACCTGAGATAGCGGCAACCTTTTGCTGGAGTTCATCAAGCTGCTTAGCCAGTTCACTCTGTTGGGCTTTCGCCTCTTCCAGTTGAGTCGCCTGCTGTTTGAGAGTGGTCTCCAGCGCCTCTTTTTGCGCATCCTGCGTTTTTTGCAGCGCAATAAGCTGATTCGCGAGCGTATCGCTGGTAGAGGACTGGTTGACGGCCTGCTGTTTGCCCCAGCCGTACAGGCCAACGCCTGCTGCCAGTGCAATGGCGATCGCGACCGCGCTCAACACCAGGCTAGTTTTCCCGCCGTTATTTTTTTTCTCAGCATTTTCTGGCTTACGAGTGTCGGGTTTTGGCGTGGTGTTCACGGCGTCCCTGGACTCTTCAACCACGGCGGAGTTTTCTTTTTGTTCCGTCATTATGGCTTCCAATTTTGAGAGTTATTGTAATGCGCGCAGCAGCGCATCGTTGTCTGCGCTATCGGCAACCTGAATATCCTGCCAGCCCATCTCCTGGGCAAGTTTTGCAATGCGTTCACTCACCACCAGTAACCGGCACTTAAGCAGCCAGTTTTCCCGGTACCAGAGAGGAATGAGCGTCAACAGTTGTTGCAACATTTCACCACTGGTGACCACAATCGTCGTGACTTCACGCGACTGCCAGCGCATCGCTTCTTCCGCGCCATCGTAGTGGATGGGGCTGCGTTGATAACATTCACAAAGCGTCACATCGGCACCCCGTGCGGTGAGGGTTTCAGCGAGCAATTCACGTCCGCCGTTACCACGCAAGATGAGCGCCTTTTTTCCCGCAATAGTTTGCAATTCAGGTAATTGTAGCAACACTTCGCTAATTTCCCGATCTAATGGATAACGAACATCGAGACCGTTGACCTGATGCAGGGCTAATGCCGTGGTGCGGCCAATCGCAAAATAGTGTGCCGAGGTTGGCCAGCGAAGGTGCTGTTGCTGTAGCTGCGCATGCGCGAAGCTGACGGCGTGTTGCGACAGCGCGAAAATTAAATCCCCGTCGCCCAATGTCTGCAACGATTGGCCGAGCGTATTCAGCTCTCGGCCGGGGGTAAAATCAATCAGTGGGAAACTCCAGGCCACTCGCCCCAGCGCGCGTAAACGGCTCACTAACTCTTCTCCTTGTGGAGAGGGGCGGGTTACCAGGATGGTCATACGGCGGCGTCTCCGTCGTAAACCGCAGCCAGAATCTCTCGGGCACCGTTATCCAGCAGTTCATCGGCCAGCTCAATACCCATGCGTTCGGCGTCTTCAGGTTTACCACGACGTTCGCCGCGTACCGTTTCACTGCCGTCCGGCGCACCAACCAGTGCGCGTAGCCACAACTCGCCGTCGATAAGCTCAGCATAGCTGCCAATAGGAACCTGACAGCCGCCTTCCAGGCGCGTATTCATGGCGCGCTCGGCGCACACGCGAACGGCGGTTTCGTCGTGGTTCAGCGGTGCGAGCAGTGCGCGAGTTTGCTCATCACCCAGGCGACATTCAATGCCGACTGCGCCTTGACCCACGGCCGGAAGCGATTCTTCTGGTGACATCGGTTGGCGGATGCGGGCATCCAGCTCAAGACGCTTGAGTCCAGCGACGGCCAAAATAATGGCATCGTAATCGCCGTTATCGAGTTTGCTTAGACGCGTGCCGACGTTCCCGCGCAGCGAGCGAATCACCAGATCCGGGCGGCGCTGGGCAATCTGGCACTGGCGACGCAGGCTGGAGGTGCCCACGATGCTTCCCGCTGGGAGGTCATCCATGCAGGTGAAATGGTTCGACACGAAGGCATCACGTGGGTCTTCGCGCTCACAAATGGTCACGAGGCCCAGTCCTTCTGGGAACTCGACGGGCACATCTTTCATTGAATGCACGGCGATATCGGCGCGATCTTCAAGCAGTGCCAGCTCAAGCTCTTTGACAAAAAGCCCCTTGCCACCCACTTTGGCCAGCGGAGTATCAAGGATAATGTCACCGCGGGTAACCATCGGGACAAGCGTCACCGTCAGCCCTGGATGGCAAGCCATCAGGCGTTCTTTTACATAGTACGCTTGCCAGAGAGCGAGCGGACTTTGGCGTGTGGCAATTCTCAAAACTTTGTCTAACATGCTTGTTACCGTCATTATCGTCCGTTGTTCATCCTAACATTGTTGACTTAATGATGTTAGTTTTCAGGGTTTCATACTCTGAACTAATCGCAATGCAGGAAACATGCCTGTTGTGTAAATGATGGCAGACGTAAACGGAGTTGTGTTTACCTGGTATTACTGGCACTGTCTTGATCGTATGCCGGGGTTTACAACAGCATTAGATGCTACACTTGTTGTAGTGCAACATTCTTTACCGTCAACCGGCAAGGTGTTAGATTGATCACGTTTTAAACCGATTTTTGCCCGAATTTTAATCATCACAACGGCGGGCGATAAACGGTAACGGTTCTTCTTGTTGAAATATTAAAAACCTCCGTACCTGCATTGTTTAAAGATACGTCGAGGTTTGAACATCAGGCGATATGTCTTGTACCTCTATATTGAGACGCTTAAACAGAGACTGGATGCCATCAACCAACTGCGTGTAGATCGCGCGCTTGCAGCCATGGGCCCTGCTTTCCAGCAGGTATACAGTCTACTGCCGACATTATTACATTATCATCATCCGCTGATGCCGGGTTACCTTGACGGTAACGTTCCCAAGGGCATCTGCATTTACACGCCTGATGAAACCCAACGTCATTACCTTGATGAGCTCGAACTGCATCGCGGCATGGCGCCGCAGATCTCCGCGAAGGGCGAGCTGCCGATAACAGGCATCTACTCGATGGGCAGCACCTCGTCCGTCGGCCAGAGCTGTTCTTCCGACCTCGATATCTGGGTCTGCCATCAGTCGTGGCTCGATAATGATGAACGCCAACTATTGCAACGAAAATGCAGCCTGCTGGAAAGCTGGGCGGCGTCGCTTGGCGTTGAAGTCAGCTTCTTCCTGATCGACGAAAACCGCTTCCGTCACAATGAAAGCGGCAGTCTCGGCGGCGAAGACTGCGGTTCAACACAGCATATTTTACTGCTCGACGAGTTTTACCGTACGGCGGTGCGCCTGGCCGGCAAACGTATTCTGTGGAATATGGTGCCGTGCGAAGAAGAAGAGCATTACGACGATTACGTCATGACGCTTTACGCTCAGGGTGTGCTGACGCCAAACGAATGGCTCGACCTCGGTGGATTGAGTTCGCTCTCCGCCGAAGAATACTTTGGCGCAAGCCTGTGGCAGCTCTATAAGAGTATCGACTCACCGTATAAAGCGGTGCTGAAAACTCTGCTGCTTGAAGCTTATTCTTGGGAATATCCTGGTACCCGCCTGTTGGCGAAAGATATTAAACAGCGCCTGCACGACGGCGAGATTGTCTCCTTTGGTCTCGACGCTTACTGCATGATGCTGGAGCGCGTCACTGAGTATCTGAAGGCCATTGAAGACGACACCCGTCTGGATCTCGTCCGCCGCTGCTTCTATCTGAAAGTGTGCGAAAAGCTCAGTCGTGAACGTGCCTGCGTTGGCTGGCGTCGTGAGGTGATTGGGCAACTGGTGAAAGAGTGGGGCTGGAGCGAAGAACGTCTGGCGATGCTCGACAACCGCGCCAACTGGAAAATCGATCAGGTGCGTGAAGCGCACAACGAACTGCTTGATGCCATGATGCAAAGCTACCGTAATCTGATCCGCTTTGCTCGCCGCAATAATCTCAGCGTATCCGCCAGTCCGCAGGATATCGGTGTGCTGACGCGTAAACTGTATGCGGCGTTTGAAGCATTGCCGGGTAAAGTGACGCTGGTTAACCCGCAAATTTCACCGGATCTTTCCGAACCGAATCTGACCTTTATCTATGTTCCGCCGGGACGTGCTAACCGTACGGGTTGGTATCTCTACAACCGCGCGCCGAACATGGAATCGATTGTTAGCCATCAGCCGCTGGAATATAACCGCTATCTTAATAAGCTGGTGGCCTGGGCCTGGTTTAACGGCCTGTTGACCTCTCGTACGCGCCTGTTTATCAAAGGCAATGAGATTGTCGATCTGGCGAAATTGCAGGAAATGGTCGCTGACGTATCGCACCACTTCCCGCTACGCCTGCCGTCGCCGACCCCGAAAGCACTGTACAGCCCGTGTGAAATTCGCCACCTGGCGATTATCGTTAACCTCGAATATGACCCGACGGCGGCTTTCCGCAATCAGGTCGTACATTTCGACTTCCGCAAGCTCGATATCTTCAGCTTCGGCGAAGACCAGAAATGCCTGGTCGGCAGCGTTGACCTGCTGTATCGCAACTCGTGGAACGAAGTGCGTACGCTGCACTTTAACGGCGAGCAGGCGATGATCGAGGCGTTGAAAACCATCCTCGGTAAAATGCACCAGGATGCTGCGCCGCCGGATAGCGTCGAAGTGTTCTGCTACAGCCAGCATCTGCGCGGCTTGATTCGTACCCGCGTGCAGCAACTGGTGTCTGAGTGTATCGAACTGCGCCTTTCAAGCACTCGCCATGAAACGGGCCGCTTCAAAGCGCTGCGCGTCTCCGGGCAGACTTGGGGTCTCTTCTTTGAGCGCCTGAATGTGTCGGTGCAGAAGCTGGAAAACGCCATTGAGTTCTATGGCGCGATTTCGCACAACAAGCTGCATGGTCTGTCGGTACAAGTTGAGACCAACCACGTGGAGTTACCACCGGTTGTTGATGGCTTTGCCAGCGAAGGGATTATCCAGTTCTTCTTTGAAGCATCGGGTGAAGAGCAGGGCTTTAATATCTATATTCTCGACGAGAGCAACCGCGCAGAGGTTTATCACCACTGTGAGGGGAGTAAAGAGGAGCTGGTGCGTGACGTCAGCCGTTTCTACTCATCGTCGCACGACCGCTTTACCTACGGCTCAAGCTTTATCAACTTCAACTTGCCGCAGTTCTATCAGATTGTGAAAGTCGATGGCCGCACGCAGGTGATCCCATTCCGTAGCCAGGCGATTACCCCACCGCCGCCGTCCAATCAGGACAACGATAATACGCCGCTGCTGCAGCAGTATTTTTCATAATATAAATCCCGGCGGCGCGTTGCTTGGCCGGGCTACCTGTCATTTGTAGCCCGGACGAGGCGTTTACGCCGACTCCGGGATTGCGCTTCAGTTGGTAGGCCGGATAAGGTGTTTACACCGCCATCCGGCAATTGGCGCTTAACGGAAGCTAACCGCTTCCCCCGCCTGCTGCGTTGCAGCTTGTTCCAGTAAATCCCAGAAGTTTTCACCGCTGCGGTCGCAAATCCACTCATCGCCTTTCAGGTCAAAATGGTAGCCGCCCTGCTTGGTTGCTAACCACACCTGGTGCAGTGGCTCCTGGCGATTAATGATAATTTTGCTGCCGTTATCAAAGCTAAGGGTCAGCACACCGCCATTGATCTCGCAGTCGATATCGCTGTCACCGTCCCAATTGTCCAGGCGCTCTTCAATGGTCATCCACAGGGTGTCGGCCAATTGATGAAATTCACTGTCGTTCATTGTTGTTTCCCGTTTTTTAGTGATTCGGCAGTATAGCGTGAAACAAATCACGTTGCAGTCAGGTGCTTAACACTTGCTTTTGCGGCTTCTCCTGCGATGATAGAAAACAGAAAGCATTGAACTACAGGCATCTTCACAATGAATAAGATTTTTCGACCGCTGGCATTGTTACTCGCATTGTTTAGCCTTGCTGGCTGCGGCCTGAAAGGCCCGCTTTATTTTCCTCCGGCTGATAAAACGGAAGCTCCACCGACCAAACCCGTGACCCCTCCGGTGCAAAGCGATACCCCGGATCGCAATGACCGTGGTGATTCCGGCGGGCCGACGCAGGTTAATTACTAATTTATACGTTCTGTTCCGCGCAACTGGAGTAGATGATGCAGTTTTCTAAAATGCATGGCCTCGGCAACGATTTCATGGTTGTCGACGCGGTAACGCAGAATGTTTTTTTCTCGCCAGAGCTGATTCGTCGCCTGGCGGACAGGCATCATGGTGTGGGCTTCGACCAACTGCTGGTCGTTGAGCCGCCTTACGATCCTGACCTGGATTTTCACTACCGCATCTTTAACGCTGACGGTAGCGAAGTATCGCAGTGTGGTAACGGTGCACGCTGTTTTGCTCGCTTCGTACGGCTGAAAGGCCTGACCAATAAACGTGACATCCGTGTGAGTACGGCAAACGGTCGTATGGTATTAACCGTAACGGACGACGAGCTGGTTCGCGTCAATATGGGTGAGCCGAACTTTGAGCCGTCGCAGGTGCCTTTCCGCGCCAATAAAGCGGAAAAGACCTATATTATGCGTGTAGCGGAACAGACAGTATTGTGCGGCGTGGTTTCTATGGGGAACCCGCACTGCGTGATTCAAGTCGATAACGTCGACACCGCGGCGGTCGAAACGCTAGGCCCGGTGATGGAAAGTCATGAACGCTTTCCTGAACGCGCAAACATTGGTTTTATGCAGATTGTCGCGCGTGAACATATCCGTTTGCGCGTGTATGAACGCGGTGCCGGTGAAACTCAGGCCTGCGGAAGCGGTGCTTGCGCGGCGGTCGCGGTCGGCATTCAACAAGGTTTGTTGGCGGAAGAAGTGCGCGTGGAATTGCCGGGCGGGCGTCTTGATATCGCCTGGAAAGGCCCGGGCCAACCGTTGTTTATGACTGGCCCGGCGGCACACGTCTATGACGGATTTATTCATCTATGAAACATGTCGGGGAAGAACAACAGGATGCCACTGCGTTGTTAAATGACCACGCAGTTATTGATTATCTGTTGCAACATCCTGAATTCTTTATTCGAAATTCTGCGGTTGTCGAGCAAATGCGCGTACCGCACCCGGTGCGGGGAATGGTGTCGCTGGTTGAGTGGCACATGGCGCGCTCGCGCAACTATATCGCCATGCTGGAAGAGAATATGGATCAGCTGATGGATCAGGCGGCAGTCAATGAAGGCCTGTTCTATCGTCTGCTGCATCTGCAAAACCGGCTGGCTTGCGCTGAAAGTCTGGATGACCTCCTGTTACGCTTTCACCGTTGGGCGCGCGAATTGGGTTTGGCGGGAGCATCGCTGCGGCTATTCTCCGATCGCTGGCGCTTAGGTGCGCCGTCGAAATATACCCATCTGGTTCTTTCGCGTCAGGCGTTCGAGCCGCTGCGTATACAGCGCTTAGGCCAATCAAATCACTATCTTGGTAATCTTAACGGCCCAGAGCTTTTGCTGGTGCTGCCAGAAGCCAAAGCCGTGGGTTCCGTGGCCATGTCGATGATGGGCAGTGATGGGGATCTGGGCGTTATCTTGTTCAGCAGCCGTGACCCGCAGCATTACCAGCCGGGACAGGGGACGCAGCTGTTACAGGAGATTGCGCTGATGCTACCGGGTCTGCTGGAACGTTGGATTGAACGCGTATGACCGACATCTCTCTGGCGCCCGCCGTCACGCGCTTTTTGCGCTATCTGGGCGTAGAGCGTCAGCTTAGCCCGATAACATTGCTGAACTATCAGCGTCAGCTTGATGCCATTATTGAACTGGCCGCCGCAATGGGCATGCAGAATTGGCAACAATGTGATGCTGCGATGGTACGTAGTTTCGCCACCCGTAGCCGGCGTAAAGGCTTGGGAGCAGCGAGCCTGGCGCTACGCCTGTCAGCACTGCGCAGTTTCTTTGATTGGATGGTCAGCCAGGGCGAGCTACCGGCGAATCCTGCAAAAGGGATTGCGGCCCCGAAAGCCCCGCGCCATCTTCCTAAAAATATCGACGTCGACGACGTCAACCGCCTGTTGGATATCGATCTCAATGACCCGCTGGCAGTACGCGACCGCGCGATGCTTGAAGTGATGTACGGCGCGGGTTTGCGATTATCCGAACTGGTTGGGCTGGATATCAAACATCTCGATTTAGATACCGGCGAAGTCTGGGTGATGGGTAAAGGCAGCAAAGAACGCCGCCTGCCAATTGGCCGTAATGCCGTGGCGTGGATTGAGCACTGGCTGGATTTACGCGGATTGTTTGGCGGTGATGATGATGCGCTGTTTCTGTCGAAGTTGGGCAAACGTATTTCCGCGCGTAATGTGCAAAAACGCTTTGCCGAATGGGGCATCAAGCAGGGGCTGAACAGCCATGTAAATCCCCATAAACTGCGCCACTCGTTTGCTACCCATATGCTGGAGTCGAGCGGCGATCTGCGCGGTGTGCAGGAGTTGTTAGGCCATGCGAACCTCTCGACCACTCAAATCTATACCCACCTTGATTTTCAACACCTTGCTACGGTGTACGATGCGGCGCATCCACGCGCCAAACGGGAGAAATAATGCGTTTTTATCGACCGCTGGGCACCATTGCCGCGTTGACCTTTGACCTTGACGATACCCTTTACGATAACCGCCCGGTCATTGACCGGACGATGCAAGAGTCGCTGGCTTTTATTCGCGGATATCATCCGGCACTGGCGAATTTTGACGCGCGCATGTTGCAAGGCTGGCGTGATGAACTGCTGAAAAGCGAACCGGAAATTTACCACGACGTCACCGAGTGGCGCTGGCGTGCGCTGGAATTTGGTCTGCGTCAGGCGGGGCTAACGGCACAAGAAGCTGCCAATGGCGCTGATGCGGCAATGGCTAATTTTGCCGAGTGGCGTAGCCGGATCGATGTACCACAGGAAACCCACGATACGCTGACTGCGCTTGCGAAAAAATGGCCGCTGGTGGCGATCACCAACGGTAACGCTCAGCCGGAACTGTTCGGCCTGAGTGGCTACTTCCAGTTTGCGTTGCGCGCGGGTCCCGACGGGCGATCCAAGCCATACGCCGATATGTACCATTTGGCGGCTGAAAAACTGAATGTACCGCTGGCCCAAATCCTCCACGTGGGCGATGACCTTACCACCGACGTTGCGGGCGCTATCCGCTGCGGCATGCAGGCGTGCTGGATCAAACCGGAAAATGCTGACCTGATGCAGACCGCCGACAGCCGTTTGTTGCCGCACATTGAGATTTCGCGGTTGGCATCTCTGACCTCGCTGATATAATCGTCAATAACTCTGTATAAATTCCCAGTGTATTACTGGGCCTCTATTTTTCCGGCGGTGCCAATGGACGTTTCTTACCTGCTCGACAGCCTCAACGATAAACAGCGCGAAGCCGTCGCGGCTAAGCGCACCAATATGCTGGTGCTGGCGGGTGCAGGCAGTGGTAAGACGCGCGTGCTGGTACACCGTATCGCCTGGCTGCAAAGCGTGGAAAACTGCTCGCCGTATTCCATCATGGCAGTGACCTTTACCAACAAAGCGGCGGCGGAAATGCGCCACCGTATCGCGCAGTTGATGGGAACCTCTCAGGGTGGGATGTGGGTCGGTACCTTCCACGGGCTGGCACACCGACTGCTGCGCGCCCACCATCTGGACGCCAACCTGCCGCAGGATTTCCAAATCCTCGACAGCGAAGATCAGCTGCGTTTGCTGAAACGTCTGATCAAGGCGATGAACCTTGATGAGAAGCAGTGGCCGCCGCGTCAGGCGATGTGGTTTATCAACAGCCAGAAGGACGAAGGGCTGCGCCCGCATCATCTGCAAAGCTACGGCAATCCGGTGGAGCAGACCTGGCAGAAGGTCTATCAGGCCTATCAGGAAGCGTGTGACCGTGCCGGATTGGTGGATTTCGCCGAGCTGCTGCTGCGCGCTCACGAGCTGTGGTTTAACAAGCCGCATATCCTTCAGCACTACCGTGAACGTTTCTCGAATATTCTGGTGGATGAATTCCAGGATACCAACAACATTCAGTACGCGTGGATCCGCCTGCTGGCCGGTGACACTGGCAAGGTGATGATCGTTGGCGACGACGACCAGTCAATTTACGGCTGGCGTGGGGCACAGGTAGAAAACATCCAGCGCTTCCTGAACGATTTTCCCGGCGCCGAAACTATTCGTCTTGAGCAGAACTACCGCTCGACCAATAACATTCTGAGCGCCGCGAACGCCCTGATTGAAAACAACAACGGACGTCTGGGGAAAAAGCTGTGGACCGATGGCGTTGATGGCGAACCGATCTCTCTTTACTGTGCGTTTAACGAACTCGACGAAGCGCGTTTCGTCGTCAATCGTATTAAAACCTGGCAGGACAACGGCGGCGCGCTGGAACAGTGCGCCATTCTCTACCGTAGCAACGCCCAATCGCGTGTGCTGGAAGAGGCATTGTTGCAGGTCAGTATGCCGTACCGTATCTACGGGGGAATGCGATTCTTCGAGCGCCAGGAAATCAAAGATGCGCTCTCTTACCTGCGCCTGATCTCCAACCGTAATGACGATGCCGCCTTTGAGCGCGTGGTGAATACGCCAACGCGCGGCATTGGTGATCGTACGCTGGACGTGGTGCGTCAGACTTCGCGGGAGCGCCAGCTGACGCTGTGGCAAGCCTGTCGCGAGCTGTTGCAAGAAAAAGCCCTGGCCGGGCGCGCAGCAAGCGCGCTACAGCGCTTTATGGAGCTGATTGACGCGCTGGCACAGGAAACCGCCGATATGCCGCTGCACGTGCAGACGGACAGGGTGGTGAAAGACTCTGGCCTGCGCATGATGTATGAGCAGGAAAAGGGCGAGAAAGGCCAGACGCGTATCGAAAACTTAGACGAACTGGTGACGGCAACGCGCCAGTTCAGCTACAACGATGAAGAAGAAGATTTACTGCCGTTGCAGGCGTTTCTCTCCCATGCTGCGCTGGAAGCTGGGGAAGGTCAGGCCGACACCTGGCAGGATGCGGTACAGCTGATGACCCTGCACTCGGCCAAAGGCCTGGAGTTCCCGCAGGTGTTTATCGTTGGTATGGAAGAGGGCATGTTCCCAAGCCAGATGTCGTTGGATGAAGGCGGGCGTCTGGAAGAAGAGCGTCGCCTGGCCTATGTTGGCGTCACCCGTGCCATGCAAAAGCTGACGTTAACCTACGCGGAAACACGCCGTCTGTATGGTAAAGAGGTGTATCACCGTCCGTCGCGCTTTATCGGTGAGCTGCCAGAAGCGTGCGTAGAAGAAGTGCGTTTGCGCGCTACGGTAAGTCGTCCGGTCAATCATCAGCGCATGGGCACTCCGATGGCGGAAAACGATACCGGCTATAAGCTGGGGCAGCGCGTTCGCCATGCCAAGTTTGGTGAAGGGACTATCGTCAATCTGGAAGGTAGTGGTGAACATAGCCGACTGCAGGTTGCGTTCCAGGGGCAAGGAATCAAATGGCTAGTGGCAGCCTATGCTAGATTGGAAACGGTATAACTTTCAGAAAAATATCATTATTTTGTAACGAACTGCTAGCCTTACTGAAGAGAAGGTAATTATTGCCGGTTAGCGTTTCGTTGCGTGTTGACGCCGTTTTTTTGCTGGCGTAACATGCGCGCACGATTACGCTAAGAGGACAAAGCCTTGGACACACCCAGTAGATGCTGGCTCACCTTCCTGTCATCCAGGAACAACTCCTAAGGCTATCCTCTTATGCTGATAGCCTTAGCGGTTGTCAGCGACTCGTATTGATCCCGTCGCAATGAGTCAGGCTGTTTAATGGTCTGAAACCTCTGTAGTTTCTGTGTGCCCACCGGCTGTCCGATAATTTTTTGCATTGGGAGTCCCGGTCATGCTGAGCGCATTTCAACTGGAAAAAAATCGTTTAACGCGTCTTGAAGCGGACGAGATTGAACACCTGGCCAGCTCGGTCTGGGTTGATTTAGTCGAGCCGGATGACGATGAACGAAACCGTGTGCAAAAGGATTTGGGCCAGAACCTGGCCACGCGCCCTGAACTGGAAGACATCGAAGCATCCGCACGTTTTTTTGAAGACGAAGACGGCCTGCACATCCACTCCTTCTTCTTTTATGAAGATGCGGACGATCACGCAGGTAACTCAACCGTCGCATTTACTATCCGCGAAGGACGCCTGTTTACTCTGCGCGAACGCGAACTGCCAGCGTTTCGCCTGTACCGTATGCGTTCGCGTAGCCAGCTCATGGTGGACGGTAACGCCTACGAATTGCTGCTCGATCTGTTCGAAACCAAAATCGAACAACTGGCGGATGAAATTGAAAATATCTACAGTGATCTGGAAAAGCTCAGCCGTGTGATTATGGAAGGGCGTCAGGGCGATGAGTACGATGATGCACTTTCAACGCTGGCAGAACTGGAAGATATCGGCTGGAAGGTGCGCCTGTGTCTGATGGATACCCAGCGCGCGCTGAACTTCCTGGTGCGTAAGGCACGTCTGCCAGCAAACCAGCTTGAGCAAGCGCGTGAAATCCTGCGAGATATCGAATCCCTGCTGCCGCACAACGAATCCCTGTTCCAGAAGGTTAACTTCCTGATGCAGGCGGCGATGGGCTTTATCAATATCGAGCAGAACCGCATCATCAAGATCTTCTCGGTGGTATCCGTGGTATTCCTGCCGCCAACGCTTGTGGCATCCAGCTATGGGATGAACTTTGAGTTTATGCCGGAGCTGCGCTGGAGCTTTGGTTATCCAGGGGCGATTATCTTTATGATTCTGGCGGGACTTGCGCCGTATTTGTACTTTAAGCGCAAGAACTGGCTGTAACGTGTGTGCCGGATGGCTGCGATGCCTTATCCGGCCTACAAACAATGACGAATCGTAGGCCGGATAAGCGAAGCGCCATCCGGCAACACCTTAACCCCGACGGCCCCGTCGCTGGGTATAAATCGCATCCATCACAAATACCGCCAGTGCGACCCAGATAAACGCAAAGGTCACCATCTTATCCGCCCCCGGCACTTCGCCGTAGAACGTTACCGCCAACAGGAACATCAGCGTTGGGCCGATATACTGGAAGAAACCGAGCGTCGATAGGCGCAGACGGGTTGCTGCACCGGTAAAGCACAGCAAGGGAATCGTCGTGACCACACCTGCGGCAATCAGCAGCAGATTGAGCGACCACGGGTTATTTCCCATATGACTCGTTGCGCTGTCGGCAATGCCGAAGAGATAAATCGCCGCTAGCGGCAGCAGCCAGAGTGTTTCAAACAGCATGCCGGTCTGCGCATCAACGGCGATTTTCTTACGCACCAGGCCGTAGAACGCGAAGCTAAACGCTAATCCTAATGCGATGAGCGGGAGCGAACCGAACGTCCATAGCTGTACCAGCACGCCGCAAATCGCCAGAATCACCGCCAGCCATTGCATCCGTCGAAAGCGCTCGCCGAGGAAAATCATCCCCAACACAATGTTCACCAGTGGGTTAACAAAGTACCCCAGGCTGGCTTCCAGCATGTGATGGTTATTGACTGACCAGATAAACAGCAGCCAGTTACCGCCAATCAGTACTGCCGAAAGTGCTAGCAGAAAGACCTTTTTTGGGGTTTTGAGCAGCGTTCTGACCTGCGACCACTGACGGCTGATGCTGATCAGCGCCACCATAAAGAAAAATGACCAGATGACGCGATGAGTCAGTATCTCATCGGCGGGAACGTAGTAAATCAACTTAAAGTAGGCGGGAGCGATGCCCCAGATAAAATAGGCGGCAAGGGCAAGAAGCACGCCCTGACGCGTCTGTTTGGGATCCATGAGAAACATCCATTTCGAAAAAGTCACGCAATGTTACGCGATTATGGCGGTTATCCCACCATATATGTCGCGGTGGCGCTGGCGATATGCGTTTGTTCTTCGTTGTGCAACTCCACGCGGGCCACGGCAACCTTATTCCCTGCGCGCAGGAGCGTACTGGTGGCGGTAAAACGAGTACCGCGGCCAGGGCGTAAATAGTCTACACGCAGATCGATAGTGCCCATTTTTGACAACCGCTGGCGCAGCTCGTCTTCATTGATCGTGTCATGGCGAGCCAGCGTACTGCCTACGCACACCAGACCGGCTGCAACATCCAATGCCGAGGCAATCACCCCTCCGTGCAGAATACTTTGTGCCCAGTTGCCGACCATCATCGGTTGATTGTTAAAACTCAGCTGCGCGAAGGCCTTTTCGTAGACCTCCAGCTCGAGATTCAGCGCCCGGTTAAACGGCATGTGGTAGACAAATATTTCCCCAACCAGCTTGAGAGCGTCTTCGGCGGTGAGTTGTGCAGACATAGTGACCTTGCATTTTATGTTAATGAAATGTTGATTTTATGCTTATCGCACGATGATTTCTACTTTAGGAAAGGTTTGATGAGCAAGACCGGCACAAACAGGTAGAATACGTGTCATTTTGTTATTCATTGTTTTTATATATCTCAGGGGAAAGTGACTGATGCGGTTCTCATGGAGTGGGTTACTGGCGCTACTGCTGCCTATCTCAGCGTTTGCGCAGGAAGCAACAATTAAAGAAGTGCATGATGTGCCCGCAGTGCGCGGCAGTATTATCGCCAATTTGCTGCAAGAGCATGATAATCCATTCACGCTCTATCCTTATGAGAGTAACTACCTGCTGTACACCTGGACCAGCGATCTCAATAAAGAGGCGATTCGCACCTATAACTGGGCAGAGAATGCGCGCAAGGATGAGGTCAAATTCCAGCTGAGCCTGGCATTCCCGCTATGGCGTGGGATCCTGGGAGATAACTCGGTGCTGGCCGCATCTTATACACAGCGCTCATGGTGGCAACTCTCCAATAGCGATGAGTCCGCGCCGTTTCGTGAAACGAACTATGAACCACAGGTATTCCTCGGTTTCGCGACCGATTACCGGTTTGCGGGCTGGACCCTACGTGACGTTGAAATGGGCTACAACCATGATTCTAATGGTCGTTCCGACCCGACTTCCCGCAGCTGGAACCGTCTCTATGCTCGTCTGATGGCGCAAAACGGCAACTGGCTGGTAGAAGTGAAGCCGTGGTACGTGCTGGGTGAAACCGATGACAACCCGGATATCACCAAGTATATGGGCTATTACCGGCTGAAAATCGGTTACCAGTTAGGCGATGCGGTACTCAGCGCACAGGGGCAATATAACTGGAACACCGGCTACGGCGGTGCAGAGTTGGGGGTGAGTTACCCGATAACTAAGCACGTTCGTTTTTATACCCAAGTTTACAGCGGTTATGGTGAGTCACTTATCGACTATAACTTTAACCAGACTCGTGTGGGTGTTGGTGTGATGCTTAACGATCTGTTTTAACAGCGTATCCGTCGGTTTGTTGCGAGCATTACCGAAGGATTTCGTCTAAAACGTTGCAGTTTGGCACGCAGGCGCTGAAAATAGCGCCTGTTTTTATTTTACGGTGAATGGGGTCAATGTGGCACAGGCGGAAGTTTTGAATCAGGGATCGCTGGCTAAACAGGTTTTGCAGGAGACCTTTGGCTACCAGCAATTTCGCCCGGGCCAGGAAACCATCATCGATACCGTGCTGGAAGGACGCGACTGTTTAGTTGTGATGCCGACCGGCGGCGGTAAATCGCTGTGTTATCAGATCCCTGCACTGGTACTTGATGGCCTGACGGTGGTGGTTTCACCGCTGATTTCTTTGATGAAAGACCAGGTCGATCAGTTGCTGGCAAACGGCGTGGCGGCAGCCTGCATCAACTCCACCCAGACCCGTGAACAGCAGCAAGAAGTAATGGCCGGGTGTCGTACCGGGCAGATTCGCTTACTGTATATCGCCCCGGAACGCCTGATGCTGGATAACTTCCTTGAGCATCTGGCGCACTGGAATCCGGTGATGCTGGCGGTGGATGAAGCGCACTGTATTTCCCAATGGGGGCATGATTTCCGCCCGGAATATGCTGCCCTAGGGCAACTGCGTCAGCGTTTCCCATCACTGCCGTTTATGGCGCTCACCGCGACGGCTGATGACACCACCCGCAGCGACATTGCCCGTCTGCTGGGGCTTAACGATCCGCTGATCCAAATCAGTAGTTTTGACCGCCCAAATATCCGCTACATGCTGATGGAGAAGTTTAAGCCTCTCGACCAGTTGATGCGCTATGTGCAGGAGCAGAAAGGTAAATCGGGCATTATTTACTGTAACAGCCGTTCGAAAGTTGAGGATACCGCCGCGCGTCTGCAAAGCCGTGGCATTAGCGCGGGAGCCTATCATGCCGGACTGGAACATACCGTTCGTGCCGATGTGCAGGAGAAATTCCAGCGAGATGACCTGCAAATCGTAGTCGCTACCGTTGCGTTTGGGATGGGTATCAACAAACCGAACGTCCGTTTCGTGGTGCATTTTGATATTCCGCGCAATATTGAATCTTACTATCAGGAAACCGGCCGTGCCGGGCGTGATGGCTTACCTGCGGAAGCGATGCTGTTTTACGATCCGGCCGATATGGCCTGGCTGCGTCGCTGCCTGGAAGAAAAACCGGCGGGAATGCTGTTAGATATTGAACGTCATAAGCTCAACGCGATGGGGGCCTTTGCTGAAGCGCAGACCTGCCGTCGTCTGGTGTTGCTCAACTACTTTGGTGAAGGACGTCAGGAGCAGTGCGGTAACTGCGATATCTGCCTCGACCCACCGAAACAATATGATGGTGCACAGGACGCCCAGATTGCGCTTTCCACCATTGGCCGCGTTAACCAGCGCTTTGGTATGGGCTATGTGGTTGAGGTGATTCGCGGGGCCAACAGCCAGCGTATTCGCGATTTCGGCCATGACAAACTCAAAGTTTATGGAATGGGCCGCGAAAAGAGCCACGAACATTGGGTGAGTGTAATCCGCCAACTGATCCACCTTGGATTTGTCACTCAGAATATCGCCCAGCATTCGGCACTACAGCTCACCGATGCTTCCCGTCCGGTGTTACGCGGTGAAGCGCCGCTCCAGCTTGCGGTGCCGCGTATCGTGGCGTTGAAGCCTCGGGTGATGCAGAAAGCCGCGGTGGGCAATTATGACCGCCAGCTGTTTGCCAAACTGCGTAAGCTGCGTAAAGCGATTGCCGATGAAGAAAATATCCCGCCATACGTGGTCTTCAACGACGCGACGCTGATTGAGATGGCTGAACAAATGCCGGTTTCACCTAGCGATATGCTGAGTGTGAACGGTGTGGGTACGCGCAAACTTGAGCGTTTCGGCCGTGAGTTTCTGGCGCTGATTCGCGCCCACGTCGATGGTGACGATGAAGAGTAGTCAGCCCACGTAAAAAGTGTCAGGATAGTCACTCACTGTACTATTTTTCCGCGAATTTATCGTCCCGTTGGTAGGTCTATCATGATTACGCTGTTTCTTACCGTGGCGCTGGTGCACATCATTGCGTTGATGAGCCCGGGGCCGGACTTCTTCTTTGTGTCTCAAACTGCTGTTAGCCGCTCGCGAAAAGAAGCGATGATGGGCGTGCTGGGGATCACCGGCGGCGTGATGGTCTGGGCGGGCGTTGCGCTGCTCGGCCTGCATCTGATTATCGAAAAAATGGCGTGGCTGCATACCATTATCATGGTCGGCGGTGGCCTGTATCTGTGCTGGATGGGTTACCAGATGCTGCGTGGGGCGCTAAAAAAAGAGACATCTGCGGTGGCAGAAGAACCTCAGGTTGAACTGGCCCAAGGTGGACGCAGCTTTATGAAAGGCTTGCTGACAAACCTGGCCAATCCAAAAGCGATTATCTATTTTGGCTCTGTGTTCTCGCTGTTTGTTGGCGATAACGTCGGTGCGGGTGAGCGCTGGGGCATCTTCGTCCTGATTATTCTTGAAACGCTGGCCTGGTTCACCGTTGTCGCCAGCCTGTTTGCGCTACCGGCGATGCGCCGTGGTTACCAGCGTGCCGCGAAATGGATCGACGGTATAGCCGGAACCCTGTTTGCGGGATTTGGTATTCATCTGATTATTTCGCGTTAAGGGTTTAGCCCACTCAAACAAATGTGTGAGTGGGCAGCTATCACGCGTGCCGCGCCGACGCCAGCAGTGCACCCACCAGCATAAACAACGAACCAAACACCTTATTCAATGCCTTCATCTGTTTCGGCCCCTTAATCCAGGTCGAGATTCGCTGGGCCAGCGTGGCGTAGCCAATCATCACAATAATATCCACGACGATGGTCGTCACGCCGAGCACGAGATACTGCATCACCTGCGGCTGATCCGGGGAGATAAACTGCGGGAAAAGTGCTGCAAGAAACACGATGCTTTTAGGATTGGTCAGGTTAACAAAAACCGCTCGCTGGAAAAGCTTTCCGCGAGTTTGCGTTTTCGCCAGTGTTTTCAGATCGATAGAACCTGCTGCACGCCATTGTTGGATCCCGAGCCAGATAAGATAGGCAACACCTGCCCATTTCAGTACCTCAAATGCCAACACCGAGCGAGAAAAGAGCGTCCCAAGACCCACGCCAACCAGCACGATGTGAATCGCCAGCCCGGTTTGTAGACCGGCAATGGAAGCCGCAGCGCCCCGGTAGCTGTGGTTTATCGAGGTGGTCATGGTATTAATCGCCCCTGAGCCCGGTGACAGGCTGAGAATTATGGATGTGAGCAGGTAGGCGAACCACCATTCGAAGGTCATGAGAAACTCCCTGATTGTCTGTTTTTATGCCACAATACGCTATTGTATAGGCGCTGTGTTGAGCGTCACAAAAAAACAATTTTCAGCGGTTAACTGGGGTGGAAGCCCGATGTTTCAACAGCAAAAGGATTGGGAAACAAGAGAAAACGCCTTTGCTGCGTTTACCACCGGCCCACTGACGACGTTCTGGCGCGGGCGGGAAGAAGCGGAGTTTATCGGTGTCGATCGTGTTCCTGTACGGTTTGTTCGTTTCAGTTCTCCGGCGCATGACCGCGTAATTGTGGTCTGCCCTGGACGAATTGAAAGCTACGTAAAGTACGCCGAACTGGCGTACGATCTTTTCCACGGTGGTTTTGATGTGTTGATTATCGACCACCGTGGGCAGGGACGGTCTGGACGCATGCTGTCGGATTCACATCGTGGGCATGTCGCGAATTTTAGCGACTATGTCGATGATCTTGATGCTTTTTGGCAGCAAGAAGTGGTTCCGGGGCGCTGGCGGCAGCGGTTTATTCTCGCCCACTCGATGGGCGGCGCGATTGCGACACAATTTTTGCAACGCAAACCCCAGGGCTGTGATGCCATCGCGCTTTGTGCGCCGATGTTCGGTATTATTATGCGTCTGCCGGAGTGGGTTGTCAGACCGCTTCTCGATTGGGCTGAGGGCCATCAGCGTGTTCGGGAAGGGTATGCAATGGGGACGGGCCGATGGTACGCGTTACCGTTCGGCGTTAACACCTTAACCCATAGCCGCGAGCGCTACCGGCGTAATGTCCGTTTTTATGCGGATGAACCCCGGCTACGCGTGGGCGGGCCCACGTACCATTGGGTGCGAGAAGGTATTCTGGCGGGAGAACAAATCCTGGCAAATGCCGCGACGGACACTTTCCCCGTGCTGCTGATTCAGGCGGAGGAAGAACGCGTCGTTGATAATCGCATGCACGATCGTTATTGTGAAATTCGCGCCGAAGCGGGCCATCCTTGCGATGGCGGTAAGCCGCTTGTCATACAAGGTGCCTATCATGAGATCCTTTTTGAAAAGGACGCTATGCGCTCAGTCGCGCTCACTGCCATCGTCGATTTTTTCCATCGACATCGTTAATTCGGCGCCAGCGCCGCACTTTTAGAGGTTAAATTCGAATATGTACCAGGTTGTTGCGTCTGATTTAGATGGTACCTTACTCTCCCCTGATCACCACTTAACGCCATACGCAAAAGAGACTCTCAAGTTGCTGACCGAGCGCGGTCTGAACTTCGTCTTCGCGACCGGGCGTCACTACATTGATGTTGGGCAGATCCGCGATAACCTCGGGATCAAATCCTACATGATCACCTCGAACGGCGCGCGGGTACACGATGCTGATGGCAACCAGGTATTCGCCCATAACCTGGACCGCGATATTGCGACCGATCTCTTCGGGATGGTGAATGCCAACCCGGATATCGTCACCAACGTTTATCGTGATGATGAATGGTTTATGAATCGCCATCGTCCGGAAGAGATGCGTTTCTTCAAAGAAGCGGTCTTCAACTACACGTTATATGAGCCGGGTTTGCTGGAGCCGGAAGGCGTGAGCAAGGTGTTCTTTACCTGCAACGACCACGAAACGCTGCTACCGCTGGAGCAGGCCATTAACGCGCGCTGGGGCGATCGCGTTAATGTGAGTTTCTCTACTCTGACCTGTCTGGAAGTGATGGCGGGTGGCGTATCTAAAGGCCACGCGCTGGAAGCGGTGGCAAAAGCGATGGGCTACACGTTGAAAGACTGTATCGCCTTTGGCGATGGCATGAACGACGCAGAAATGCTGTCGATGGCCGGTAAAGGCTGCATTATGGAAGGTGCCCATCAGCGCCTGAAGGATCTTCACCCCGATCTGGAAGTGATAGGTTCTAACGCTGATGATGCGGTTCCACACTACCTGCGCAATTTGTACCTTGATTAAAAAGTGACAACTGGTCACTAAGTGGTCAGTTGTCAACCCTCTTCTTCGCTACAATGAATGTTCATCTTCCTATGAGACATTCATTGTGGCGCTCCTGATTATTACCACGATCCTGTGGGCTTTCTCTTTTAGCTTCTACGGCGAGTACCTCGCCGGGCACGTTGATAGTTATTTTGCCGTGCTGGTGCGTGTCGGTCTGGCGGCACTGGTATTTTTGCCGTTTCTGCGTACGCGCGGGCACAGTCTGAAAACAGTGGGGCTGTATATGCTGGTAGGGGCGATGCAGCTTGGCATTATGTATATGCTGAGCTTCCGCGCCTATCTCTACCTGACCGTCTCCGAGTTGCTGCTGTTTACCGTGCTAACACCGCTCTACATCACGCTGATTTATGACCTGATGAGTGGACGTCGCCTGCGCTGGAGCTATGCGTTTAGCGCGCTGCTAGCGGTGATTGGCGCGGGGATTATTCGTTATGACCATGTCACTAGCCATTTCTGGACAGGGTTGATACTGGTGCAGCTCTCCAATATCGTCTTTGCCATCGGCATGGTGGGTTATAAACGCCTGATGGAAACCCGTCCGATGCCGCAGCACAACGCATTTGCCTGGTTCTACCTTGGCGCCTTTTTGGTGGCCGTGGTGGCTTGGTCACTGCTGGGCAATGCGCAGAAAATGCCACAGACGCTACCGCAGTGGGGCATTCTGGTGTTCCTTGGCGTGGTGGCGTCGGGAATTGGCTACTTTATGTGGAACTACGGTGCCACACAGGTGGATGCGGGCACGCTGGGCATTATGAACAATATGCATGTGCCTGCGGGGCTGCTGGTTAACCTGGCTATCTGGCATCAACAGCCCCACTGGCCGAGCTTCCTTACAGGGGCCGCGGTGATCCTGGCCTCACTTTGGGTACATCGGCGTTGGGTAGCTCCGCATTCCTCACAAACGGCAGATGATCGCAAGCGTGGTTCCGCGCTGAGCGAATAAACGCATCCATAATCGGCTGACGCTGCTCGCCATCGCGCACGGCGGCGTACAGCCGACTCCACAGCCCTTCGCCCAGGGTTTTGGTCACGATAAGACCCTGGCGCTCAAAACTCTCTACCACCCAGTGCGGCAGTGCGGCAATGCCCATCCGCGCAGAAACCATCTGAATCAGTAGCAACGTGTTATCGACGCTTTTCAACTGTGGGCTGATACCTGCTGGTTGCAGGAAGTGACGCCAGATATCCAGACGCTGACGTTGTACCGGGTATATCAGCAGGGTTTCTGGCGCTAAATCTTCCGGCGTAATACGCGTTTTGGTCGCCAGCGGATGATCCGGCGACAGCACCAGACGCACCTCAAAATCAAACATCGGAGAATAATTCAGGCCGCTGCGCGGCAGAATGTCGGAGGTCAGCACAATGTCCAGTTCGCTCTGCTGCAAGGCAGGCTGTGGGTCGAACGTCACGCCAGATTTAAAGTCCATCTCCACTTGAGGCCACTGCTTGTGGAAGTTCTCCAGCGCGGGTGTCAGCCACTGAATACAGCTATGGCATTCAATGGCGATGCGTAGCGTCGCCTGCTGAGGCTCATTGCAGGCTTGCAGCGCCTGACTAATTTGCGGCAGCACCTGGTTTGCCAGCTGTAGCAGAATCTCTCCCTGTGGGGTAAAGCGTAACGGCTGACTTTTACGTACAAATAGCCGAAAGCCAAGGCGCTGTTCCAGATCGCTGAACTGGTGAGACAGGGCGGATTGGGTCTGATGCAGCGTCGCCGCGGCGGCTGCCAGTGAACCACTATTCCGCAACGCCAGGAGCGTTTTCAGGTGTTTAATCTCGATCATGAAAGTCCTTCACTTCGGCATGAACAAATTGCGCTTGAGGATTATACAGTAACCGCCAATTATGGATGTGTAAACATCTGGACGGCTAAATACTGAAAATTCCATGAGAGGCATATGATGACTATTCAAAACCACACCCTCGGTTTCCCTCGCGTTGGCCTGCGTCGCGAGCTGAAAAAAGCGCAAGAGAGCTATTGGGCGGGTAACGCCTCCCGTGAAGAACTACTGGCCGTGGGCCGTGAGCTGCGCGCTCGTCATTGGCAACAGCAGAAACAAGCGGGTATCGATCTGCTGCCGGTGGGCGATTTTGCCTGGTATGATCACGTGCTGACCACCAGCCTGCTGCTGGGTAACGTTCCGGCGCGCCATCAGAATAAAGATGGCTCTGTTGATATCGACACATTATTCCGCATTGGCCGTGGCCGCGCACCGACCGGTGAACCTGCGGCGGCGGCAGAAATGACCAAATGGTTTAATACCAACTATCACTACATGGTGCCTGAATTCACCAAGGGGCAGCAGTTCAAACTGACCTGGACCCAACTGCTGGATGAGGTGGATGAAGCACTGGCGCTCGGCCACAACGTAAAACCCGTACTGCTGGGCCCGCTAACCTACCTGTGGCTGGGGAAAGTGAAGGGCGAACAGTTTGACCGCCTGAGTCTGCTGAACGATATCCTGCCGGTTTATCAGCAGGTGTTGGGTGAGTTGGCGAAACGCGGTATTGAGTGGGTACAAATTGATGAGCCTGCGCTGGTTTTAGAGTTGCCCCAGGTTTGGCTGAACGCCTTTAAACCAGCATACGATGCGCTGACTGGGCAGGTTAAACTGCTGTTGACCACCTATTTTGAAGGGGTAACGCCGAATCTGGATACCCTTACCGCGCTGCCGGTACAGGGGCTGCATGTTGACTTCGTACACGGCAGCGATGATGTTGAGGAACTGCATCAGCGTCTACCGGCAGACTGGCTGCTCTCTGCAGGCTTGATTAACGGCCGCAACGTCTGGCGTGCCGATCTGACCGAAAAATATACCCAGATTAAAGCGATTGTCGGCAAACGTCCGCTTTGGGTGGCCTCTTCTTGCTCCCTACTGCACAGCCCCATTGATCTGAGCGTCGAAACCCGCCTTGATGCTGAAGTGAAGAGCTGGTTTGCTTTCGCTTTGCAAAAATGTGGTGAGCTGGCGCTGCTGCGTGATGCGCTGAACACGGGCAATACCGCTGCGCTGGTAGAATGGAGTGCGCCGATTCAGGCGCGTCGGCAGTCAACCCGCGTCCACAATGCTGTGGTTGAAAAACGTCTGGCAACGATTACCGCGCAGGATAGCCAGCGTGCTAATGCTTATCCGGTACGTGCTAGAGCCCAGCGTGCACGCTTTAACCTGCCGGCATGGCCGACCACGACCATCGGTTCCTTCCCGCAAACCACAGAAATCCGCGGTCTGCGTCTGGACTTCAAAAAAGGCAATCTCGACGCGAGCAACTACCGCACCGGGATTGCCGAGCACATCAAACAGGCTATTGTGGAGCAGGAGCGTTTAGGCCTCGATGTGCTGGTGCACGGTGAAGCTGAACGTAACGACATGGTCGAATATTTTGGTGAGCACCTCGACGGCTTTGTCTTTACGCAAAACGGTTGGGTACAGAGCTATGGCTCACGCTGCGTGAAACCGCCGGTGGTGATTGGCGATGTCAGTCGCCCGCAAGCGATTACCGTGGAATGGGCAAAATACGCCCAATCGCTGACCGACAAACCGGTCAAAGGCATGCTGACTGGCCCGGTGACCATTCTTTGCTGGTCATTCCCACGTGAAGATGTGACCCGCGAAACTATTGCTAAGCAGATTGCCTTGGCGCTGCGTGATGAAGTCGCGGATCTGGAAGCTGCCGGTATCGGTATCATCCAGATCGACGAACCAGCGCTGCGTGAAGGTCTGCCGCTGCGTCGTAGTGACTGGGCGGCGTATCTGGAGTGGGGCGTGGAAGCCTTCCGTATTAATGCCTCAGTGGCGAAGGACGACACGCAGATCCACACTCACATGTGTTACTGCGAGTTCAACGACATCATGGATTCCATCGCGGCGCTGGATGCGGACGTCATTACCATTGAGACCTCGCGTTCTGATATGGAACTGCTGGAGTCGTTCGAAGAGTTCGACTACCCGAATGATATCGGGCCTGGCGTGTACGACATTCACTCGCCAAACGTGCCGAGCGTGGAATGGATTGAAGCGCTGCTGAAGAAAGCCGAGCAACGTATTCCGGCGGAACGTCTGTGGGTTAACCCCGACTGCGGCCTGAAAACGCGCGGCTGGCCGGAAACCCGGGCCGCGCTGGCGAATATGGTGAAAGCCGCGCAAAATCTGCGGCAGGCGTAAAAAAACAAGGTAGCCCGGACGAGGTGTTTGCGCCGACTCCGGGAAGGCTCGGGAGCCGAATCCCGGCGGCGCTTCGCTTGGGCGGGCTACTTTATTAGGCTACTGGCTTTTCTTCCCCGCATACTGCGCAAACCACGCCAGCATCCGTTGCCAGCCATCTTTAGCTGACTCTTCATGGTAACTTTCGCGATAATCGGCATTAAACGCGTGTCCGGCGTCGGGATACACCACAATCTCGGCTTTCGCATTAGCCGCGCGTAGCGCATGACGCATTGTTTCGACGGACTCAAGTGAGATCCCTGTATCCTGCCCGCCGTACAGCCCAAGCACCGGTGCGCTAAGGTCTACCGCCACATCAACCGGGTGTTTTGGATTGTTTAATGTCTTGTCACCGGTCAGGCGACCATACCAGGCCACCGCGGCTTTCAGCTGTGGATTGTGCGCGGCATACAGCCATGCAATACGTCCTCCCCAGCAAAAACCGGTCACCGACAAGCGATTGGCATCACCGCCGTTGCGCGCAGCCCAACTGGCAACATGGTCGAGGTCGACCAGCACTTGGGCATCGGGAACTTTTGATACCAGACCGCTGAACAATGACGGGATATCGTCATAGTCACTGGCATCGCCCTGGCGGAAATAGAGTTCTGGTGCGATAGCCAGATAACCCTCCAGCGCCAGCCGACGGCAGATATCACGGATGTGTTCGTGGACGCCAAAAATCTCCTGCACTACGATGATTACCGGGAGAGGCGCATCGCTATGTTTTGGTCGGGCTTGATAAGCCGGCAGCGTATCTCCCTGTGAGGGAATGGAGGTTTCTCCCGCCGTAATAGCCTCTTCGGGCGTATGGACGGTAGTCGAGGCATGAGGTGAAGCAGCAGATGCAAATCCAGGTTGTTTATTGATTGTCATGGCATTCTCCGTACCCTTGTAATGAACTCATAGCAGAATCACAGTGCCTGAATACGGCGTATTTTTGTGCAGCTGACGATCACAATAACTTGTTAATGTGATGTGAATCACTAATTGCATGGAATTTAATGTAATATTTTTATTCCTTAGTGATGGTAGTCACGAAAAAGTATCGTGGTCTTCTATAAAGTACATTTTTGCTTCTTCTGCAAAACTTAAACCACAGAGGAGTTCTTTATGTCCAAGTCTGATGTTTTTCATCTCGGCCTCACTAAAAACGATTTACAAGGGGCTACGCTTGCGATCGTCCCCGGTGACCCGGAGCGTGTGGAAAAGATCGCCGCGCTGATGGATAAGCCGGTAAAACTGGCATCTCATCGTGAATTTACCTCCTGGCGTGCTGAACTGGATGGCAAATCAGTCATCGTTTGCTCGACCGGTATCGGTGGCCCGTCTACCTCTATTGCCGTGGAAGAACTGGCACAGCTGGGTATCCGCACTTTCCTGCGTGTGGGCACCACCGGCGCTATTCAGCCGCACATCAACGTTGGCGATGTACTGGTGACTACCGCATCCGTCCGTCTTGACGGCGCGAGCCTGCATTTTGCCCCAATGGAATACCCAGCGGTTGCTGATTTCGCCTGTACCTCTGCGCTGGTTGAAGCGGCGAAAGCTATCGGCGCGACCACTCATGTGGGCGTGACTGCATCATCAGACACCTTCTACCCAGGTCAGGAACGCTATGACACCTTCTCTGGCCGCGTAGTGAGAAACTACAAAGGTTCGATGGAAGAGTGGCAGTCAATGGGCGTGATGAACTACGAAATGGAATCCGCTACCCTGCTGACCATGTGCTCAAGCCAGGGTCTGCGCGCGGGGATGGTTGCTGGCGTTATCGTCAACCGCACCCAGCAGGAAATTCCTAACGCAGAGACCATGAAGAAGACCGAAAGCCACGCGGTGAAAATCGTGGTAGAAGCGGCGCGTCGCCTGCTGTAGTTTTCCTCTCCTTCGTAAAAGGCCGACTTGTTCGGCCTTTTTCTTTTTGCGCAGCGGCTCGCAGGAAACTGCTTTAAAACTGGACGTTTATACAGCACAATTCTATTTTGTGCAGATAACCGGTTTAAGTAGGGGGCGTTGTGGATATTGCCGTGGTGATTTATGCGTTAGTGGCGTTGGCGGGCATAGCGATTGGCTGGCTGGCTGCGAGCTATCGTGTGGCGCATCAGCGTGCCGAGCAGTTGGCGGAAGAGCGAGATGTGTACGGTGAATTAAGTGCCGCGAAACAACACATTGCCCAGAACGCCCACTGGCGCGAAGAGTGTGAACTGCTTAACAACGAGCTGCGTAGCCTGCGAGAAATCAACTCGTCGCTCGAAGTCGATCTGCGCGAAGTGACCACGTTGCTGGAGACCACTCGCCAGCACGGTGATGAAAAACACTGCCTGATGCTCAACAGCGAACAACGCCTGAGCGAGCAGTTTGAGAACCTCGCCAACCGTATCTTTGAGCAGAGCAATCGTCGGGTGGATGAACAAAACCGTCAAAGTCTACACGGCCTGTTGACGCCGTTACGTGAACAGCTTGATGGTTTTCGTCGTCAGGTTCAGGACAGCTTTGGTCAGGAAGCGCGTGAGCGCCACACGTTGGCGCATGAAATTCGTAATCTGCAACAGTTGAATGCCCAAATGGCGCAGGAAGCAGTCAATCTGACCCGGGCGCTAAAAGGGGATAACAAAACCCAGGGTAACTGGGGCGAAGTGGTTCTCACCCGCGTTCTGGAAGCTTCTGGCCTACGCGAAGGTCATGAGTATGAAACCCAGGTCAGCATTAACACCGACGCCAGCTCCCGCATGCAGCCGGACGTTATTGTCCGCCTCCCGCACCGTAAGGATGTGGTGGTAGACGCCAAGATGACGCTGGTGGCCTACGAGCGCTATTTTAACGCTGAAGATGACTATACGCGTGAAGCGGCTCTGCAAGAGCACATTGCGGCGGTACGTAAACACATTCGTCTGTTGGGGCGTAAAGATTATCAACAGTTGCCGGGGCTGCGCTCCCTGGACTACGTCCTGATGTTTATTCCTGTCGAACCGGCATTTTTGCTGGCGCTCGACCGCC